>DASUNJ010000805.1:0-24737 GCA_036277235.1 Thermoanaerobaculia bacterium
GATGATCAGCTCGGTCCCCTTGCTCGAGATCGACTGCACCCGCAGCGTCTCGGCCAGCCGCTTGAGCGCCGCGACCTCGATCAGCGTCGAGACCGCGTCCGGCAGCGGGCCGAAGCGGTCGGTCAGCTCGGCCGCGATCTCGCTCTCGGCGTCCTCGGAAGCGGCGATCTTGCGGTAGATCTCCATCCGCAGGTTCGCGTCCTCTACATAGTCCTGCGGGATCGACATCGGCACGGGCAGGTCGATCGCGGTCGAGGGCGCCTCCTCCACCGTCTCGCCGCGCAGCTCGCGCACGGATTCTTCGAGGAGCTTCAGGTAGGTCTCGATGCCCACGGCCGTGATGTGGCCGCTCTGCTCGCCGCCCAGGAGATTGCCGGCGCCCCGGATCTCCAGGTCGCGCGCCGCGATCCGGAACCCTGCACCGAGCTCGGTGAACTCGCGGATGGCCGCCATGCGCTTGCGCGCCGTCTCGGAGAGCACCCGGTCCTCCTGCACCAGCAGATAGCAGTAGGCGAGCTGGTTGCTCCGCCCGACCCGGCCGCGGAGCTGGTAGAGCTGCGCCAGGCCGAAGCGGTCCGCCCGGTGGACGATCATGGTGTTGACGTTGGGGATGTCGATACCGTTCTCGATGATCGTCGTCGCCAGGAGGAGATCGAACTCCCGGTTCGAGAACGCGTGCATCCGCCGGTAGAGCTCGTCCTCGTCGAGCTGGCCGTGGCCGACGGTGATGCGCACTCCCGGCACGAGCTCGCGCAGCGCGGTCAGCATCTTCTCGATCGTCTCCACCCGGTTGTAGACGTAGTAGACCTGCCCGCCGCGTTCGATCTCGAACTCGATCGCCTCGCGCACCAGCTCGGGATTGAACGGCAGGATCGCGGTCTCGACGGCCATGCGGTCCTTGGGCGGGGTCTCGATGACCGACATGTCGCGCACTCCGGCGAGCGAGAGCTGCAGGGTCCGCGGCACCGGGGTCGCCGACATGGCGAGCACGTGGACGTTCTTCTTGACCTGCTTCAGCCGCTCCTTCTGGCCGACGCCGAAGCGCTGCTCCTCGTCCACGATCATGAGGCCCAGCTTGGGCAGCTGGATGTCCTTGGAGAGCAGGCGGTGGGTCCCGACGAGGATGTCGATCTTCCCCTCGGCCAGCCTCTTCTTGAGGTCGCGCATCTCCTGGGGTGAGCGGGAGCGCGAAACCATTTCGATGGTGATCGGGAATCCCGCGAAGCGCTTGCGGAAGACCTCCAGGTGCTGGTCGGCCAGAATGGTGGTCGGCGCGAGCACGGCCACCTGGTAGCCGCTGTCGACCGCTTTGAATGCGGCGCGCATGGCCACCTCGGTCTTGCCGTAGCCGACGTCGCCGCACAGGAGACGGTCCATGGGGCGCTCGCGCTGGAGGTCTTCCTTGATGACGGCGATCGCCTCGAGCTGGTCCGGGGTCTCCTCGTAGGGGAAGGCGGCCTCGAACTGGTGGAGGAGGTCGCTGTCGGGGGGCATGGCCGGGGCCTGGGCGATCTGGCGCTCGGCGTAGAGCTTGAGCAGCTCGCCGGCCATGTCGCGCATGCCGCTCTTGACCCGCGCCTTGGTCTTGTTCCAGGAGGTGCCGCCGAGCTGGTCGAGCCGCGGCGCGATGCCCTCGATGCCGCTGTACTTCTGGATCAGGTCGAGCCGGCTCAAGGGGAGGAGCAGGCGCTTGCCCCCGGAGTAGGAGATCTCCATGACCTCCGTCTCGCCCGTTCCGTTCCCGGATGCCCCCTCGCGCAGCACCGGAGGGAGATGGCTCGTGCCGTCGCCGTCCCCGCCCACGCTCCGTAGCGCCAAGAACTGGCCGATGCCGTGGTCGGAATGGACCACGTAGTCCCCTACCCGCAGGTCGCGCAGGCTGGAGACGAACGGTCCGTAACGGGTCCGGGTCGCCCGGCGCTGCGCCCGCGCCTGGGGGAGGAGCTGCTGCTCGCCGTAGACCGCGACTCCCGCGGCCGGCAACCGGAAGCCACGTCCCAGCTCGCCCGTGGCCAGCTCGACGCCGCCGCGGCCGAGGGTCAGCTCCCGCCCTTCGAGCAGCTCTTCGATCCGGCGGCGATGGGCCGGCGAGACCACGACCAGGCAGCGCTCTCCCCGGGCGCGGGCGGTCGCCACTTCCTGGGGGAAGCGCGGGAGCTGTCCATGAAAGAGATCGGTCAGGGTGCCGTTGAAGTCGGCGCCACCTCCACGATTGTCGCCAGACAGCACCAGGTCGCGCAGCCGGACCTCAGCTCCCTCCAGGATCTCCCTTACCCGGTCCGCGGGGATTTCGAGGTCTTCGGGAGGCAGCGCGAGCTTGCGGTGAGCGCGCCGGGCCTCGAAATCGACCCGCAGCCGGCCGGCGTGATGAGCGACCTCGGATTCCAACGCTGGCGGATCCACCGCCCAAACCAGGGGACCACCCAGAGCATCGTCCAGGAGACCGGCTAGGTCCACGGTGCCGGCAGCGAGGAGCGGCAGGTAGTGTTCCCAGCCCGGGAAGCTGCCGCGGTTCCGCAGCGACTCCAGAACCTCCGCGGCCTCCGGTCCCAGGTCGAGCTCCGAGAGCCCTCCCACCATCAGGTCGGCCAGGCTCCGAGCCTCCCCCGCGCCGCAGGGGAACAGGCAGAGAGGGAGGACGCGGACGGAGTCGAGGGTGTCCTCGGAGCGCTGCGAGTGGGCGTCGAACCAGCGGATCGACTCGACCGTGTCGCCGAAGAAGTCGAGCCGCACCGGCGACTCCTCCCCCGGAGGATAGAGGTCGACCAGGCCGCCGCGCACCGCGAAGTCCCCCACCTCGTAGACGAGATCCGTGCGCCGGAAGCCGAAGCGCAACAGCTTGTCCGTCAGCTCGTCGAGGGGATGGTCCTCCCCGGGGCGCACGTCGAAGGCCGCCTCGGCAAAATCTTCACGGCGGGGGAGCCGGCGGAAGAGCGCCCGGGGCGTGGCCACCACGGTCGAAACCCGGCCCGACACGATCCGGTCGATGGCGGCGGACTCCTGGGCGCGGACGAGCAGCGAGGTCTCGGCCTCCTGATAGGGAGTGAGGGACGGGGCGGGGAAGTAGACCACTCCCTCCTCGCGGCCGAACAGGCGGGCGGCTTCGATCCAGGCCAGGGCGTCGGCCTCGCGGGGGACCACCACGAGGAGCGGCCGGCCGAGGTCGCGGGCCAGCAGCTCGCCTATCCAGGCGGCGGCGGGCACGGGCAGGCGCACGACGTCCCCAAGCCCCTGGAGCAGGGCCTTGTAAGGCGCACTTGTACGCAGCGTCCGTGAGAGCTCCTCCCACACGCGGTCGGTCATGCCGGGGCAAGCATAGCGGACGGGGGCACCGAGCGGGCAGGAGGCTGTGGTACGTTTCTGATCCCGGAAGGAGGGATTGAACGATGCCTGACCGTTTTCCTCAGGAGGCCGTGTTGCGGGATGGCCGCCGTCTCCTGCTGCGCCTGTTCAACGCGAACGACGTCGACAACCTCTATCAGTTCTTCCGTCACCTGCCCGAGGACGTGCGGCGTTTCGCCTGGGACCGCATCGACAACCGGTCCCTGATCGAGAGTTGGGGACGCGAGCTCGATTACGCCAAGGTCCTGCCCGTGCTCGCCTTCGACGGCGGCAAGATCGTGGCCGACGCCACCCTCCACCGCCGCCATGGGAGCCCGTTGCGCCTGGTCGGCCGCATCAAGTGGCTGATCGACCCCGAGTACCGCGGCCTGGGCCTGGGGACGATCCTGGTCAACAACTTCATCTCCACCGCCCGCAGCAACGGCCTGCGCCACCTCACCTGCATGCTGATCTCCGACCTGGAGTCCGACGCCGTGCGCACGCTGAGCGACCTGGGCTTCGTGGGATACACCATCCCCGGCTATGGGACGGACCCCGACGGCAGCCAGCACGACATGATCAAGATGGTCCTGAAGCTGTGAGGATCACTCCTCGTCCCGGCCGTGGGCATGGGCCGGCGGCGAGGTGGCCTCCACCGCCTTGAAGCTTTCCAGCACGCGATAGCGGTGCTCCGCTCCGCTGGGCACGACCCACGAGTTGCCCGGCTCGATCAGCACCGTCTGCCCCTCGATCGTCAGCTCGGCCTTCCCCTCCAGCACATAGCCGACCGTCTCGTAGTCCCGGCGGCTCGCCGCCTTGCCCTCGTCGGGCTCCTCCTCCCACAGCCGCATGGCCACGTGCACCCCTGAAGCGAGGTACTTCTGCCCCATCTTGCCGCGGGGCGAGTGCGTCGAATCGATCTTGGTCACCGTGGTATCCGGCATCTCGTTCCCTCCTCTGGGGACTGCTCTTGCACGAGCGTTGCCAGTCGCGATCGGGTCTGATCCTGACCCACAAATCAGTTCTTGACCCACCCATCCCGGTTCAAAGGTTGACCCTCTTTCTCCTAAGTCATTGATTCTTCTATATCGGAAAGGTGGCACATGCCCTGCAATTCCAGAGGCAGGAAGCATGAGAGGGGTCTGACAGGCCTCCTTTTTGGAGGGATCGGACGGGCCGGGGGGCTGAGGCCCCTCGGCCGGGCAAGATCCACTTTCCTTGTAGTTTTCCATGGTCTCGGTTTCAGGAGAATGGCGAGGGGGTCCCGCAAGGGGCCCCCTCGGAACGTCTAGCCTCGGGATCACCCTCCGGAGCGCTTCGCCTTGTAGCCAGCCTTGACCAGCTCGACGACCAGCCTGTCGGCATGGTCGCCCTGCACCTCCACCTCGAAGCAGGGATCGCCGGTGGCGGTCTTCGAGAGCTTGAGCCCGCCGCCGCCCCCGCAGAGACGCTTCCATTCCGAGAGAAGGCGTGAGGCGTCCTCCCGCGTCAGGACGAGGGGACCCGCCACGGTCACGGTCTTGCCGCCCCGGCCGCCGCGCTCGCGCCGGACGCGCACGTCCTGCTCCGCCGGCGGAAGACTGCGCCAGGGCTCCCGTGCCGGCGCATCTGCCTTCCGCTCTACTGGCCGGTCCGAGGACCACACCACCCGCCCTTTTGGCTTCATGGAAGAGCGACTCCCTCCTTCAGCGTTATAAGATCCAAGGTCACTGGCCCCTGGAGAGGAAGAACCTGTTTGGACAAGATCCGTAATTTCTGCATCATCGCCCACATCGACCACGGGAAGTCTACCCTGGCCGACCGGCTGATCCAGCGCTGTGGCGGGGTCGAGGACCGCGAGTTCCGGGACCAGATCCTGGACTCCATGGACATCGAGCGCGAGCGGGGCATCACCATCAAGAGCAACACGGTGAGCCTCCTCTACATGGCCAAGGACGGGGAGCAGTACCAGCTCAACCTGATCGACACGCCCGGCCACGTGGACTTCTCGCACGAGGTCCGCCGCTCGCTCATGTCCGCCGAAGGGGCGCTCCTGCTTGTCGACGCTTCCCAGGGGGTCGAGGCCCAGACCGTCGCCAACCTCTACCTCGCCCTGGAGTTCGACCTGGAGATCGTGCCGGTCATCAACAAGATCGACCTCCCGTCCGCCGAGGTGGAGCGGGTGCGCGAGGAAATCGACTCGGACCTCGGGCTCGACCCGTTCGAAGCCGTGCTCTGCTCGGCCAAGCAGGGGATCGGCATCGACGACGTGCTGGAGGCGATCGTCGCCAAGCTGCCGCCCCCCCAGGGCGATGTGGGCGACCCGCTGCGCGCCCTGATCTTCGACGCCCATTACGACGCCTATCGCGGCGTGGTGCTCCTCGTCCGCATCAAGGAAGGGACGGTCCGACCCGGCGAGACCCTGCGGCTGATGCACACCGAGAAGGAGTACAAGGTGGAGGAGGTGGGGCACCTGCGCCTCCGGCGGATCAAGACCGACGAGCTCGCCGCTGGCGACGTGGGCTACATCATCGCCGGCATCAAGATGGTGCGCGACATCACCATCGGCGACACCGTCACCAACGCCCAGCGCCCCGCCGCCGAGCCGCTGCCCGGCTACAAAGAGGCCAAGCCGGTCGTCTTCTCCTCGATCTACCCGATCGCCACCGACGACTACGAGGACCTGGCCCGCGCCCTGGAGAAGCTCCACATCAACGACGCGGCCCTGACCTACGAGAAGGACTCGTCCGCGGCCCTCGGCTTCGGCTTCCGTTGCGGCTTCCTCGGGCTGCTCCACCTGGACGTCGTGCAGGAGCGTCTGGAGCGGGAGTACAACCTCTCCCTGCTGCTCTCCGCGCCCTCCGTCCGCTACGAGGTGACGCTGGAAAAGGGCGAGGTCCTCTGGGTGGACAACCCGGCCCACTACCCGGACCCGTCGGCGATCTCCTACGTGCGCGAGCCGTACATCAAGGCGACGATCCTGATCCCGGAGCGCTACCTGGGCCCGGTCATGGAGCTCTGCCGCGACCGCCGGGGCTCCAACCTCACCTACGAGTACCTGTCGCAGGAGCGCCTGCAGGTGACCGTCGAACTGCCGCTCGCCGAGATCCTCTTCGACTTCTATGACAAGCTGAAGAGCATGACCCAGGGGTACGGTTCCTTCGACTACGAGCTGACCGACTACCGCGAGGGCGACCTGGTCAAGGTCGACATCCTGGTCAACGGCGAGCCGGTGGACGCCCTGTCGCAGCTCGTCCATCGCGAAAAGGCGCGCCCGCGCGCGCTCCACTACTGCGAGCGGCTCGCCGAGACGATCCCCCGCCAGCAGTTCAAGATCGCCATCCAGGGGGCGATCGGCGGCAACATCATCGCCCGCTCCACGATCACCGCCTTCCGCAAGGACGTCACGGCCAAGTGCTACGGCGGCGACATCAGCCGCAAGCGCAAGCTGCTCGAAAAGCAGAAGGAAGGCAAGAAGCGGATGAAGATGGTCGGCGCGGTCGAGATCCCGCAGGAAGCCTTCCTGGCCGTGCTCAAATCGGATACCGGGTCATGAGCGAAGCTCCAATGATCCTCCCCGTCTTTCCCCTGACCGGCTCGCTGCTGCTGCCCGGCAACCTGCTGCCGCTCAACGTCTTCGAGCCGCGCTACCGCAACATGGTGGCCGATGCCATGGCCGCGGAGCGCCACATCGGCATGATCCAGCCCGTCGTCCCTCACCCGGACAACTGGGTGGACGCCGCGCAGGAGCCGGACAACCCGGACCTCTACCCTATCGGCTGCGCCGGCCGCATCGAGCGCTGCGAGCCGCAATCCGACGGGCGCTACCTGATCGTCCTCCGCGGGGTCGGCCGCTTCCGCGTCACCCGCGAGCTGCCTCTGCGGCGCGGCTACCGGCAGGTGGAAGCCGACTACTCGGCGTTTTCAGCCGACGCGGCCGAGCCCGCCATCCTGCTCGACCCGTCGCGGATGCTCCGCGCGCTGCGCGGCTTTTCCGAGGTCCAGGGGCTGGAGTTCGACTTCGACCTGCTCGGCGCGCTGCCGGGCGTCTCCCTGCTCAACGGGCTCGCCGCGGCCCTGCCCTTCCGCCCGGTCGAAAAGCAGGCCCTTCTCGAAGCCGACGGCCCGATGGAAAGAGAAGAGCTTCTTTTGACGTTGATGGGTATGGGAATCGAGCCGCTTTCGGCCGACGAGTACTACTCCCCTCCGATCGTCAATTGAATCGGGAACACGTGGGGACATAGAAGGAGACTGTCATTTCCAATCAGATTACCGGGGACACCCGGGGCATCAAGACGTCCGAGATCAGCGCGCTCGAGCGCACCTATCGCCGCCGCGTCGATCCGCGGCAGGTGGTCTCGCCCGAACTGGCTCGCCATCTGACCGAAGTTTCGCGTCAGCTCGGCCGCCAGGTCGGCGTAATGCTCGACCGCGATGGCACCGTTCGCAACGTCATCCTGGGCGACGCCAGCACCCTGGAGCTGCCGGACGTCGGTCGTCTGCGCGGCGGCATCAGCCGCTTCCGCGGTCTGCGCCTCGTCCACACGCATCTCAAGGGCGAGCCGCTCACCAAGGACGACCTGAACGACCTTGCGCTGCTTCGACTCGACCTCGTCGCCATGATCGAGGTCCTGGCCGACGGTCTGCCCGGCCGCATCGAAGTCGCCCACCTTGCGCCGGAAGCTTCCGTCGAGGACGGTGACGGCCAGGCTGAAACCGAGCCCTTCGAGCGCATCCGGATGCGGGACGTCTACCAGCTCGCGACCGAGATGGACTTCCAGGCCACCATGCGCGCCCTGGAGCAGGAGGTCTCGCGGGTTTCCAGCGACGCGGGCGGCACCGAGAAGGAGCGCGCCCTGGTCATCGGCATCGTGCCGGACGACGATCATTTCGAGGAGATGCTGGAGCTGGTCCGCTCGGCGGACGTGGCCGTCGCGGGCACGATACGCCAGAAGCGCTCCAAGGTCCACCCGCGGACGGTCGTGGGCTCGGGCAAGCTCCAGGAGATCGTGCTCGAAGCCATGCGCCGCCGGGCGAGCGTGGCCATCTTCGACATCGATCTGAAGCCCGGCCAAGCGCGGGCGTTCGAGGACGCGACCGGCCTCAAGGCGATCGACCGCACGCAGCTCATCCTGGACGTCTTCGCCCAGCGCGCCCGCAGCCGGGACGGCAAGCTGCAGGTCGAGCTCGCGCAGCTCAAGTACTCGGTCCCCCGCCTGACGGAGAGAGACGCGGGCCTCTCGCGCCTGGCCGGCGGCATCGGCGGCCGGGGACCCGGTGAAACCGTGATGGAAGTGGGCCGCCGTCGGATCCGCGACCGCATCCGGGCGCTGGAGAAGCAGGTCGAAGGCCTGTCGAAGCAGCGCGACCTGCGCCGCCGCCGCCGCCGGGAGGAGGGTGTGCCCGTCCTCTCGATCATCGGCTACACGAACGCGGGCAAGAGCACGCTGCTCAACGCCCTGACCGGCAGCGAGATCGAGGCCGCGGACAAGCTGTTCATGACCCTCGATCCGACGAGCCGCCGCCTGCGTTTCCCGCGCGAGGGAGAAGTTGTCATCACCGACACGGTGGGTTTCATCGCCGACCTGCCGAAGGATCTGGTCGCCGCCTTCCGCGCAACCCTGGAAGAGCTGTCGGACGCCGACCTGCTCCTCCACGTCGTGGACGTCGCCGATCCGCACGTGGAGCAGAAGCTCCAAGCCGTGCAAAAGATCCTGGAGGAGCTCCACCTCAACGAGACCCCGCGCCTGCTGGTGCTCAACAAGGCAGACCTCCTCGCCGAGCACGAAGTCGAAGGCTTCGCCAGGCGCTTTGGAGGCATCCCGGTCAGCGCCGTGACCCGCAAGGGCCTCAAGGACCTCATCCACGCCGCCGAGGAGCGTTTGGGCCGGGAGAAGCCGTTCGTGAAGGAGTACGGGGAGAAGAATCCCCCTGAAGAGACACCGGAGGCGGCTCTAGGGTAGAATCAGGGAACTTCTTTCGGAGAGTGACGATGATGAATGCCGAAGAGCTGGAATCCGAGGCCCTGAAGCTGTCATATGACGAACGGGAGAGGCTCGCTCGTGCGCTCATGCTGAGCTTGGACTCGGATCCAGAGGTTGTACAGCTCTGGGTCGCGGAAGCGGAACGACGGTATGGAGACTACCTCGAGGGGAAGGCTGAAGCCGTCCCCGGAGAAGAAGCCCTCCGCAGGATTCGCGCCGCCCTGGCATGAGAGGCTTTCGCCTCCACCTGCTGGCTCAAGAGGATCTTCAGGAAGCAGCCGGCTATTACGAAAGAGAGAAGCAGGGGGTCGGGAGCCGCTTTCTCGCCGAGTTTGAGCGCGTGATCGAGCGTCTCCTGTCACATCCCGAATCTGCTCCCCGAGTCAGTCGACATCTCAGGATGGCCAGGGTTGGAACATTCCCCTACAACGTCCTCTATCGGGTCGAAGACGACCACATCTTCGTGCTCGCGGTATTCCACCAGCGACGCCGCCCCGGCTTTGGCCGTGGCCGGCGCTGAGGACGGTTTGACCTCCGCCCCCGGCCTCTACCTCCACATCCCCTTCTGCTCCGCCATCTGCCCGTACTGCGACTTCGCCGTCCTCACAGGCGGACCGGAGCGGCGGGCGCGGTTCACCGATCATCTGATCCGCGAGATCGGGATGTGGTCGTCCGAAGCGGAGCCGTTCCGGGGGATGGACACGGTCTACTTCGGCGGCGGCACCCCCTCCGCGCTTTCCCCGGAGCAGCTCGGCCGGATTCTTGAAGCGGCCAGGGCTTACCTGCCTGTTCGGGAAAATGCCTGGATCTTCCTGGAGGCCAACCCCGAAGACGTCACCCCCGAAAGCGTCCTCGCCTGGCGCAATCTCGGAGTCCGCACCCTCTCGCTGGGCATTCAGTCGTTCGATGCCGAGGCCCTCGCCTTCCTCGGTCGCCGGCATTCTTCCGAGCAGGCGCGGCGGAGCGTCGAGCTCGCTCTCGAGGCCGGGTTTCACACCGTTGCCCTCGACCTGATCTATGGGCTTCCCGGGCAGTCGGCCGAAGCCTGGCGGCAGACTCTTGAGACAGCCGTCTCGCTCCAGCCCGACCATATCTCCTGCTATCAGCTCACGATCCACGAGGGGACGCCGTTCGGGTTTCGCCTGGAGCGCGGAAAGTTGGCCGAGGCACCCGAGGAGATCCAGGCGGAGCTGTTCCTTCTTACCCATGCCTTCCTCCGGGACGCGGGCTGGCCCGGCTACGAGGTCTCGAACTTCGCCCGCTCCCCCGAGCATCAATCCCGGCACAACCGGAAGTATTGGGACCACACTCCTTACCTGGGAGTCGGGCCGTCCGCCCATTCTTTCTCCGGGAATCGACGCTGGTGGAACGAGCGGAAGACCAAGCCCTACGAGGCCCGGATCGATTCAGGCGAGCGGCCCATTGCCGGCAGCGAGGAGCTGAGCACCCCGGACCTCGCCCTCGAAGCCGTGATGCTGGGGATTCGGACCGTCGAGGGGCTCGACCTGGAGCGGTTTCGGGAGCGCTACGGAGTGGACCTGCTGGAGCGGAATGCCGCTCTGGTCGAGCGGCTGGACACGGAAGGCCTCCTGCGGATGGAGAAGGGCCGGCTCGTCCCCACCCTGGAAGGGCTCGCGGTCGCGGATTCCCTGGCCAGGGACTTCGAGGTCGAGCCGGCGCGCGATGCCCCTACTTCTTGGTGACCGTCATCTCCATGCTCTTCGTCTCGGCGCCGCCGGCCGGCTTCATGAACATCTCCATGTTGAAGCTCGTATCGCTCGTCCAGGTGACGACCATGCGGGTGGCCGTCATCTGGCCGGTCATGGGATCCATCATGTCGGCTGCCGTCGTGCTCGTGCAGACCTTGCCGGCCGCGTCGCAGGTACCGGTCGAGTACATGATGCCGGTGCCCATGTTGTCCACCCAGGCGCTGACGTGCTTCTTGGTCAGGTTGTCATAACCTTCCAGGGCATGCCCTTCGAACGGCTGGCCCATGACGTTCCCCTTCCAGACCGCCTGGAGATACCGTCCGTCCAGGATCATCTCACCGTGCATCGTACCGCCCCACTCCGTCGGAGGAGCCCCGGGCGCCATGTACATCTTGCTCGTGTACGTCCAGTCCCCCGCCATCCGGGCCAGGCGCTTGTGCTCCGGTCCCGGCGACATGGCCTTCATCATCGCCTGCATCTCGGGGCTGTTCATGTCCGGCATCCCCGCGGGCGGCTTCTCCTCCTGCGCCAGGGCAGGGACCGACATCAAGGCGAGCAGACACAGGACCACGATCCAACGTGACTTCATCTCGACCTCCTCTCAAGCTGTTGCATTGGTTGGGAACCACTTGAATTACGCCCAATTACCGCATAGACTACTCCACGACCAACGTAACGTCAAGGGGTCATTCGGACACGGCTTTGCGGTCTTGATCCCCATGCGGGAGACAGGAGATATACTTACCGAGCCATGAAGACGAAGGTGACCGTCTCCATCGACGACGAGCTGATCCCACGGGCAAAACGGTCTGCCCGCAGGAGAGGGATCTCCCTCTCCGAGCTCGTCGAGGCCTCGCTTCGGTCCGTCACGGAAGAGCGCGAGAGCACCTCTTTCTCCCAGCGCTGGCGCGGGAAGTTTCATCCGGCGGGTGGCGACGACCAACGCTACAAGGCCCTCGCGAAACGCTATCTGTGATCGTCCTGCTCGACACATCCGCATCCCGAAGACCGTCCGCGATTCCCCGTAACTTATCCGAGGCTGGGAGTCTGTATCATGCCGCCCGGACTATCCTGGACGTGACTGACTGATATGGCTGCCCCCATCTACGATTCCTCCGCGATCGAAGTCCTTACCGGGCTCGAGCCGGTGCGCAAGCGCCCCGGCATGTATACCTTCACCGACCGGCCCGACCACCTGGCGCAGGAGGTCGTGGACAACGCCGTCGACGAAGCCATCGCCGGCTACTGCTCGAACATCGTGCTCACCCTGCACGAGGACGGCTCCCTCTCCGTGTCGGACGACGGCCGCGGCATGCCGGTCGACATCCACAAGGGGGAGAAGGTCCCGGGCGTCGAGGTGATCCTCACGCGCCTTCACTCGGGCGCCAAGTTTTCCGACAAGAGCTACCGCTTCTCCGGCGGCCTCCACGGCGTCGGCGTGTCCGTGGTCAATGCCCTCTCCAATCGGCTGGAAGTCCGGGTCAAGCGCGACGGCAAGGAGCACCTGATGACCTTCGCCGACGGCCGCAAGGTCTCGAACCTCAAGGTCGTCGGCACGGTGGGGGTGCGCAACACGGGCACCACCGTCCAGTTCTGGCCGGACCCGGTCTTCTTCGACTCCCCCAAGTTCACGGTCCCCAAGCTCAAGCACAACCTGCGCGCCAAGGCCGTGCTCTGCCCGGGGCTGCGCATCCGTTTCGTCCACGAAGGGCACGCCGAGGATGACACGGAGTGGTACTACGAAGACGGCCTCAAGGCCTACCTGATGGACGAGCTCCACGATGCCGAGCTCGTGCCGGCCCAGCCCTTCATCGGCCACTTCAAGGGTCCGGACGAGGAGGTGGATTGGGCCGTGGTCTGGCTCGGCGACGAGGGGGACCTGGTCGCCGAGAGCTACGTCAACCTGATCCCCACGGTCCAGGGGGGCACGCACGTCAACGGCTTCCGCTCCGGACTGACCGACGCGGTCCGCGAGTTCTGCGAGTTCCGCGACCTGCTCCCCCGCGGGGTCAAGATCGCGCCCGAGGACGTCTGGGCGCGCTGCTGCTACGTCCTTTCCGTACGGATGAAGGACCCGCAGTTCACCGGCCAGACCAAGGAGCGCCTCTCCTCCCGCGATGCCGCGGCCTTCGTCTCCGGGGTTACCAAGGACGCCTTCGCGCTCTGGCTCAACCAGCACGTCGAGGACGCGCAGCGCATCGCCCAGCTCGCGATCGACAGCGCCCAGGCGCGTCTGCGGGCGGGCAAGCGGGTGCAGAGGAAGACGGTCACGTCCGGTCCGGCCCTGCCCGGCAAGCTTGCGGATTGCACCAGCCAGGACCTCAACCAGACCGAGCTGTTCCTGGTCGAGGGCGACTCGGCCGGCGGCTCGGCCAAGCAGGCGCGCAGCCGCGAGTTCCAGGCCATCATGCCGCTCCGGGGCAAGATCCTGAACACCTGGGAAGTCGACTCGTCCGAGGTGCTGGGCTCGCAGGAGGTCCACGACATCGCCGTCGCCATCGGGGTGGACCCCGGGTCGGACAGCCTCAAGGGCCTGCGCTACGGCAAGATCTGCATCCTGGCCGACGCCGACTCGGACGGCGCCCACATCGCGACGCTCCTCTGCGCCCTGTTCCTCAGGCACTTCCGCCGCCTGGTCCTCGACGGCCACGTCTACGTGGCCATGCCGCCGCTCTACCGGATCGACGTGGGCAAGGAGGTCTTCTACGCCCTCGACGAGCACGAGAAGAAGGGCATCCTGGACCGCATCGAAGCGGAGAAGAAGCGCGGCAAGCCGAACGTCCAGCGCTTCAAGGGCCTGGGCGAGATGAACCCCCTTCAGCTCCGCGAGACCACCATGGCCCCGGAGACCCGCCGCCTGGTCAAGCTCATCCTCAAGGAGGAAGAGGACGAGAAGACCCGCGGTATCGTCGACATGCTCCTCGCCAAGGCCCGCTCCGGCGACCGCAAGGAGTGGCTCATGCTGACCGGCGACAAGGCCGACGTGGAGATCTAGCTTGGCCCGAACCCGATCCCGTTCATCCTCCTCTCCTCCGCCGCCGCCCATCCTCCCCTTCATCGACGGGGAGCAGCAGCCGCTCCACGAGTTCACGGAGAAGGCGTACCGCGACTACTCGATGTACGTCATCCTCGACCGGGCGCTGCCGAACCTTGCGGACGGCTTGAAGCCCGTGCAGCGCCGGATCGTCTACGCCATGTCCGAGCTGGGGCTCGGGCCCAACGCCAAGCACAAGAAGTCGGCGCGCACCGTGGGCGACGTGCTGGGCAAGTACCATCCGCACGGCGACGTCGCCTGCTACGAAGCCATGGTGCTCATGGCGCAGTCGTTCTCCGTCCGCTATCCGCTGGTGGACGGCCAGGGCAACTGGGGATCGCAGGACGACCCCAAATCGTTCGCGGCCATGCGCTACACCGAGGCGCGCCTCACCCCGTTCGCCCAGGTGCTCCTCTCCGAGCTGGGCCAGGGCACCGTGGACTGGGGGCCGAACTTCGACGGCACCCTCGACGAGCCCAAGCTCCTACCCGCCCGGCTCCCCCATGTCCTTCTCAACGGTGCCTCGGGAATCGCCGTCGGCATGGCGACCGACATCCCGCCGCACAACGTGGGCGAGGTGATCGAGGCCTGCGTGCGCATCCTCGACGATCCCAAGCTCCCGGACGAGGAGATCTTCAAGGAGATCCAGGCTCCCGACTACCCGACCACGGCGGAGATCATCACGCCCCGGGCGGAGATCCGGAAGCTTTACGAGACCGGCTCGGGCTCGATCCGCATGCGCGCCACGTGGGAGAGGGAGGAGGGCGACATCATCCTCACCGCCCTCCCGTACCAGGTTTCCGGCAGCAAGATCATCGAGCAGATCGCCAGGCAGATGGAAGCCAAGAAGCTGCCCATGGTGGAGGACGTCCGCGACGAGTCCGACCACGAGAACCCGACGCGGCTGGTCGTCACCCCGCGCTCGAACCGGGTGGACCTCGAAGGGCTGATGGACCACCTGTTCGCCACCACGGACCTGGAGCGCACCTACCGGGTGAACCTGACCATGATCGGCCTGGACGGCCGGCCGAAGCAGTTCAACCTGCGCGACCTGCTGCGCGACTGGCTCACCTTCCGCATCGAAACCGTCCGGCGCCGGCTGCGCTTCCGTTACGACAAGGTCCTGCAGCGCATCCACATCCTCGACGGCTACCTGATCGCCTTCCTGAACATCGACGAGGTGATCCGGATCATCCGCACGGAAGACGAGCCCAAGCCCGTGCTGATGGCCCGCTTCCGCCTGACGGACATCCAGGCCGAGGCGATCCTGGAGCTGAAGCTGCGCCACATCGCCCGCCTGGAGGAGATGAAGATCCGCGGCGAGCAGGCGGAGCTGGTCAAGGAGCGCGACGCCCTGGAAAAGATCCTCAGCTCGGAAAGGCTCCTTCGCCGCAAAGTCAGGGACGAGCTGATCGAGGACGCGAAGACCTACGGCGATCCCCGCCGCTCGCCGATCGTGTCGCGAGAGGCCGCCCGCGCCATGGACGAGTCCGTCCTGATCCCGACCGAGCCGGTGACCGTGGTCCTCTCCGAGAAGGGCTGGGTCAGGCAGGCCAAAGGCCACGAGATCGATCCACGGGAGCTCTCCTACAAAGCAGGGGATGCCTTCCTCCATGCCGCGAAAGGCCGGAGCAACCAGCTCGCCGTCTTCCTGGATTCGACCGGCCGCACCTACTCCGCCCCGGCGCACAGCCTCCCGTCGGCAAGAGGCCAGGGCGAGCCGCTCTCGAGCCAGTTCACCCCGCCGCCGGGAGCAACCTTCGTGGGGCTGATGATCGGCCCCGAGGAGGACCAATACGTCCTGGCCTCCACGGGCGGCTACGGTTTCGTAGTGAAGCTCGGAGACCTCCACGGCCGCAACCGTGCAGGCAAGGCGGTCCTGAACGTCTCCGGCTCCCGTCCCCTCACGCCCGTAAAGGTCAACAACCTGGAAACCGACCTCCTCGCCGCCGCCACGGACGAGGGCCGCCTGCTGATCTTCCCCTTGAACGAGCTGCCCCCCCTGCCCCGGGGCAAGGGGGTGAAGATCATGAGCCTGAAGGGCGAAAACCTGGTCGCCGTGACCCCGTTGCCGCCCAACGCGCACCTGATCGTCCGAGCGGGCCAGCGGTATCTGAACCTCAAGGCGTCGGAGTGGGCGGAGTTCATGGGCAACCGCGCGTTGCGGGGAAACAAGCTGCCGCGGGGGTTTCAGAAGGTGGTGGGGTTGGAGGTGGGGTAGGCTCATGAACGTGCATCAGCATGGCGACCGCACTCCACGGGGTCACGATCTCACGCTTCTCCGCGAGTTGTAGGAGCTGATCCCTTCCGAGCGGATGGAGCGGAACTGCCGGATGGTCAAACTCGTCAAGCAGTTGCAAGTGGCAGGAGAGCCGAGGCCGCTCTCAATCAGCCCAAGGACCGCGAGCACCTGGACCAGCTCCTCGCAATCCGAGATCTTCGGAGGGAGCAGGGAGGACCAAATGGTCGATGATGAGAAGCGTCCCGAAGATGACCCCGAGCAGGAGCAGGAGATCGCGCTGACTTGGGCTAAGGAGGCGGAACGACGGAATCAGGAGATGGATGAGACGGGGGATGAAGGCATTCCCGCCGAAGAGGTCTTCGGACGACTTCGTTCACGCACGAGGCGAGTGGCCGAGCATGAAGAGTCTCAAGATCCTCATTGAGCAGCATTCAGACGGCTACGTGGCTTACCCCCTAAAGATCAAGGGAGTGGTCGTTGGCCAGGGAGATACCTACGAAGAGGCGCTCGCCGATGTCGAATCGGCAGTCCTGTTCCACGTAGAGACTTTCGGTGTAGAAGTCCTCCACTCCGCCGAACCAACTTCGCCGAATCTGGATCTTCAGGAAGCCCCCGAAGGGGGCGATAGCGTGTAGCCCGGGGCGTAAGCCCCGGGGATCGCGTCCCAAACCACCCTCAAACCCCGGAGGGGTGGCACCTTACCTTTCTGCCAGGGCAGAGGCCAGCCTCTTCTGTCGCCCCCTCCGGGGGCTCTGGGTAATCTCCCGGCCTTTTCCCGGGGCTCACGCCCCGGGCTACACGCTGACGCCCTCTTCGAGGGCTGCGGAAGGGGCCGTCAACGATAACGGTCAAACCAGCCCGTTTCCCGAACCCCGGAGGGGTGACACCTACCTTGGAGCACGCGAGAGGTGGTAACATCTGCGCGGAAATCGACGACCTACCGACCTTTGAGGCGCGCCTGCCCATGCCTGACGCCTTCACGAATCTTATCTATCACCTGGTGTTCAGCACCAAAGAACGGGTGCCGCTGATCACCGACGCCATCCGCGAACGGTTGTATGCCTACATCGGCGGAGTCGTCCGCGGACAGAGAGGCATCCTCTTGGAGATCGGAGGGGTGCCGGATCATGTCCACATCCTGGCCCGGTTCCGGGCTGACGCCTCCATCGCGGAGATGGTGCGCGTGATCAAGGCCAACAGCTCGAAGTGGATGAACGAGCGCCCGGATGCTTCGGAGCGCTTCCAGTGGCAGGAGGGGTACGGCGCGTTCTCGGTCAGCGAATCACGGGTTCCCGCGGTCCGCGCGTACCTGCAGAACCAAAAAGAGCACCATGCACGGGTGTCCCTGCGGGATGAGCTGATGGAGTTGCTGAAGAGGCACGGGATTCCGTTCGACGAGCGGTACCTTCTGGGTTGACCCTCTGTCGCCCCCTTCGGGGGCTTCGGTCTTTGGGGACTCAGGTCCCGGGGCTCACGCCCCGGGCTACACGCTGACGCCCTCTTCGAGGGCTCAGACACCGGCACGGTGCGACATCGAGAATGTTGGTTGATTTGACCGCAATCCCCGGATAGCCCCGCCTCCCCCGCCGCGTCTACTCTCACTCCAGGAGGTGAGAGCCATGATTCCTTTCCGAGTCGTCGGCATCCCTGAAGAGCTGGCCCGGCAGGCACGGGCCGAGATGAGGTCGCCGCAGTATGGACATCCCGCCCACGCCGAGATCGCGAAGGGGTACGGACCGTGCCGGTCCTGCCTCGGCAAGTTCGAGACGGGCCGGGACGAGCGTCTCCTCTTCACCTACAACCCTTTCGCGGGACGGGACCCGTATCCGTCGCCGGGGCCGATCTTCATCCACGGCGAGACGTGCCCAACCTACGACGCCGCGGCATTTCCGCCGGAGCTGCGAGACCTACCTCTCACCTTCGAGGGCTACGGCCAGGACCGCTGGATCGTCGCCCGCGAGCGGGTGACGGACGGCGAGGTGGAGCCCGCCCTCGAGCGCCTGCTCGCCAGGGAGGATGTGGAGTACGTCCACGTACGGAACACGGAGGCGGGGTGCTTTATCGCTCTTGTGGAGAGGGTGGGGTGACCGGAGTGCGCAGCCGCCGGCCGCCAAACCAGACCAGTGCGGCGACCAGCAGAACCAGGCCGAACATCAGGAACACGCTGTCGAGGCGAGCGGCGGTGGCGCCGGTCAGGGCGTAGAGCAGGGCGGCCGGGAGGGTGCCCGCCGCCGAAGCCACCAGGAAGCGCCGCCAGCCGAGCGGCGAGGTGCCCGCCAGGATCGCCACGCTCTCGGCCAGGATCGGAACCGGCCGGGTCACCACGACCGCCAGGTCCCCCCACTGCCTCAGCAGGGCGTCGGCCCGGCGGCGCTCGTCCTCCGGCACGAAGCGGTGGAGCGCGGCGCTTCCCCTGCGGCCCACCGCGAACCCGACCGCCGAGGCGGCCAGCCCTCCCACCAGGGAGAGCAGGGTGCCCCCGACGATTCCGAACAGCGCGCCGTTGGCGACCATGATCAGGCTTGCCGGCACGGGCAGGAAGACGTCGGCGATCAGGAGCCCGAGTCCGATCGCCCCCGCGCCCCACCGTCCTGACTCGGAGAGCCACGGACCCGGATCGGAGAGGAACGGGACGTCCAGCGCCTCCACGATGCCGAAGAGCGCCAGGAAGAGCGCCGACATCAGGACCAACAGGATCCAGTACGACCGCATCTCGGGGGCTCCACAATTTCAAGGGGCAGCCGCTGCCCTCTGAATTCAGACCATCCAATTTCAGGGGGCAGTCATTGCCCTCCGAATTCGTGCGCCTCCAATTCAGGGGGCGGTCACTGCCCTGCGAATTTGCGCCTCCCAAATTCAGGGGGCAACCGCTGCCCCGCGAATTTGCGCGGTGTAATTTCAAGGGGCAGTCACTGCCCTTTGAATTCGGACGCCCCAATTTCAGAGGGCGGTCGCTGCCCCTTGAATTCGGGAGGCGCAAATTCAGGGGGCAATCGCTGCCCTCTGAATTTGGAAGGCTCCCCCCAGGAACCGGACGGCCGCGATCCTTCTAGCGAGGGCTTGCCTTCTTTCGGGGGCCGTACGGACGCCGGGGCCGGACGTTGAATTCGACCAGGGCTTCGTTCTGAGTTCCGAGGGCTGACTTCAGAATCGATCGGAGACGGCTCGCGAATTCCTGGCCCTCCTCCCTGGCCTGCCGGAGCTCTTGCGTGGCTACCTGGCGGCGGGCCTGCAGGCTCTCGCGCTCGGCTTTCAGTGCCTTGGAACGGTCCCGCAGCCTCTCCAGCGCTTCGAGCACCGGTGTGATCTCGGGGTGCTTTACCACCCGCCTGCGCGCCGCCGCGATGAGCGAGTCCCACTCGACAAGCGTATCCGCCAGGGCCACCTTGGGCATTCCGCCTCCTTGAGAGATGTGCTCCATTCTAACTGCCAAACTCCGCCGTCCGTCATCCAGGCGCTACTTCCGCCACCCCTCCCCGCGTTTCGGCGCTCCCGGAGGGCGGCGGGAGGGGCCGCGGTCGGCACTGGACCCCTCGCCGGGACGGTCCGGACGCCTGGGACTGCCGGGTCCCTCGGGCCGGGCGATCCGGGCTTCCACCGGACGGTTCCGGATCGTCGCCCGGGACATGCGCTCCAGCACCTGGTCCCGGTACTCTTCCGGGACCTCCACGAAGGTGAAGTTGTCGTAGATGTCGATGGAGCCGATGGCCTTGCCCGGCACTCCGGCCTCGTTGGCGATGGCGCCCACGATGTCCGCGGGCCGGACCCCGTTGCGCCGGCCCGCGGAGAGGAAGAGCCGCGACATCCCCCCTTCCACCGGGGCCATGTCCCGCGCCTGGGGCTCGATGTCCACGTCGAGCGGCTTGTCTCCGCGGGCGAGACGGGCGGCGGCGGCGGCGATCTCCGCCATGTCGATCCCCTCCTCCTCGGCCAGCTCCTCGACCAGGGCGAGGTAGAGGTCCAGATCCCCCTCCTTGAGCGTCTTGCGGATGCTGTCCTTGAACAGCGCCATGCGCCGGGCAGCCACATCCGCCTGGGTGGGCATTCGCATGGGCTCGATGCGCTGCTTCGTGAAGCGCTCGATCTCCTGCAGCATCCTGCGCTCGCGCGGCGCCACGAAGAGGATCGCCACTCCCGTGCGGCCGGCCCGGCCGGTGCGGCCGATGCGATGGACGTACGATTCGACGTCGTGCGGCATGTCGTAGTTCACGACATGGCTGATGCGCTCGACGTCCAGGCCGCGGGCCGCCACGTCCGTGGCCACCACGATCTCCGCCTGTCCGGCGCGCAGCCGTCGGATGACGGTCTCGCGCTGGGCCTGGTTCATGTCGCCGTGCATGGCCTCGGCGGCGTAGCCCCGGCCGGCGAGCTTCTCGGCCAATTCTGCGGCGCCGGTCTTCATGCGGGTGAAGACGAGCACGGCCGTGACGGGCTCGGTCTCGAGGATGCGCGTCAGCGCTTCCAGCTTCTGCGGACCGTGGACGTTCAGGTAGCGCTGCTCGGTCTCCGGCACGGTGAGGGTGCGGCGCTCGATCTCCACCATCACGGGATTGCGCAGGTGGCGGGAGGCCACGCGGCGGATTTCCGGCGGCAGGGTGGCCGAGAAGAGCGCGGTCCGGCGCTCCTTCGGCGCCTGGGAAAGGATCCACTCCACGTCCTCCAGGAAGCCCATCTTCAGCATCTCGTCGGCTTCGTCGAGGGCGACCATGCGCACCTGGTCGAGGCGCAGGGTGCCGCGCCGCAGGTGGTCCATGATCCGGCCCGGGGTGCCCACGACCACGTGGACCCCGCGCTGGAGCCGCTGCTGCTGGCGGTCGATCGGCTGGCCGCCGTAGACCGGGAGCACGCCGATGCGGCCCAGGTGGCGGGAGTAGGTGTGAAACGCCTCCGAGACCTGGATCGCCAGCTCGCGGGTGGGAGCGAGGACGAGCGCCTGCACTCCGGGGAGATTGAGGTCGAGCTGCTGCAGCATGGGCAGCGCGAAGGCCGCGGTCTTGCCCGTGCCGGTCTGCGCCTGCCCGATCAGGTCCCGCCCCTGGAGCAGCGCCGGGATCGTCTTCGCCTGGATCGGCGTCGGCGCCTCGTACCCAACCTCGGAGAGCACCCTGAGGAGCGGCTCCGACAGCCCCAGGTCCGCGAAAGATGGGCTCGTAACTGTGCTCTCTTCGTCCATGTTCCCTGTTTCCCTCCTGTGAACTTCGTCACACCCCTGCACCTCTAGATGGAGTACCCTATCAGTCGGACTCCCGTTCATGATTCGTCCTATGCCGAAGCAGGTCATCCAGGTGGGGGGCCATATGGTCTCCTTGCCCGAGGGCGTCACCGCCCTCGAGTGGGCGTTGGAGCGCGTCAACTACCAGAATCCCCGCATCCGCGCCTTCCTCGGGTCGATCCGGCTCCTGGACGGCGTGATGGAGAGCAACTACGCCATCCTGCACTGCTCGCCCGAGCGGCTGCTCGACATCTGGCGCAAGGTGCGCCAGGTGGCCGACCTGATCCGCCACCGGATCGCGCCGCTGCTGGACGCGCCGTCCAAGATCCCGGCCCTGGAAGAAGCGCGCCAGAGCGCCGAGACCTCGCTCGGCATGCTCGACTACCAGGTGCTGCGCCGGCTGGAAAGCTTCCCCGAGGACGTCCCCGAAGAGCAGCTCATGGAAGTCCGCAAGCTGCTCTGCATCTCGATCGGCCAGATCCACGCCTTCCTCGTCGACACCTTCGGCGAGCTCATGGCCAAGGACCCCCGGAGCCTGCACGATTCCGACTACTTCCTCTCCCGGCGCTTCCCGCAGGACATCGAGGAGGCCGAGTGGCTGCACGCAACACTGGTGCGCCTGGGCGAGTACATGCATCGGCTCGACGAGGCCCGAACCCTCCACATGACCGCGCAAGCCGAGCGCATGCGCGAGCAGGAGACCGTCCCCACCCGGCACGGCTGGTCCGAGACCCGGGCCTTCCTGAACATCCTCCTCGCCGGGCTCACCCCCAAGCTCAAGGAGGTGCTCGCCCTGCGCGGCGTGCGTTTCTACGAGATGGAGATCCTCGACCGGCTGGCCTTCGACATCCCGTGCAACTGCCGCACGGCCCTGGAGATCTACGAGGTGGCCTCCGAGATGATCGACGCGCTGAAGGGATCGGTGGGCGCGTCGCAGGAGGAGCGCACCCAGAACGTCCAGGACCTGCTCCACTGCCACGCCGCCTTCAGCCGCCGGCTGGCGACCCTGGTGACGGACGTGGACAAGGCCCTTCAGGACCTCGTGGCCTTCATCCCGCTCTGGCTGGAAGGGGTGGAGAAGCGCCGCGCGCTGCTGCTCAAGAGGGAGCTCGGCCAGCAGCAGGCCCGGGCCGAGGAGCTCGAGCCGGTCGCGGTGAAGGTGAAGCGGGGGTAGGGGAAGTCAGGCAGCGTGCCCCGGACGCCTGGGGTTGAAACCCCAGGCTAGACGTGTATCGCCCCCGCCGGGGGCGAGTTTTCAGGTAGGGTGGCGGGGGCCGAAGGCCAGCCCTGGAAGGGCTGAGCCCGTTTAGCCTGGGGTTTCAACCCCAGGCGATTCGGCTCGCCTTTACTCCTCGTCGTCCCGCAGCAGCGCCGACCAGGGGTTCTCCCCCCTGCGGCGCAGGATGCGCATCCGCATCCGCTTGACCCGGCTCCACTTCACCAGGGGAACCCCGACCTGCTTTTCCAACATGAATCCGAGAACCGCTCCAAAGATCAACGTGCTGACGAAAGTGACCATGACAACTTCCTCGATCGTTGCTGATAGTTCTGCCCCGGGCGGGCAGATGCTGCCCACTCCGGAACGACCCTGCCTATACCCCTTTGACGATAACCTGGTCCAGGATTCTAGCTGTCCTCCCGGCTGCCAGTCAACCTCTTCCTTCTACGAATACGCAGCCCGTTCGGTTTATCCGCCAGGCGGCATGTCCCTTGCTATCCATTAGGCGCAGTTCGCCCACCTTTCGTTAGGAGAACCATGGCCGAGACCGTCCAGATTTCCACTCTTCACCGCACGCTCCGACGCACTTTCGGCTTCCGCTCTCTGCGCGAGGGTCAGGAGGAGGTCATCCGTTCCATCGTCGAGGGCAAGGACACCCTCGCCATCATGCCCACCGGCGCGGGCAAGTCCCTGTGCTATCAGCTCCCCGGCGCCCAGCTCCCGGGCACCACCGTCGTCGTGTCCCCCCTGCTCTCCCTGATGAAGGACCAGGTGGACAAGCTCCAGGAGTTGGGCATCGGCGCAGCCCAGGTCAACAGCACCCTCACCACCCGGGAGGAGACCGAGGTCCTGGAGAGGATCGAAAAGGAGCAGCACGAGTTCGTCTTCGTCACCCCGGAGCGCCTGACCCAGTCCGGATTCCTGGACACCCTGAAGACCAACGCGATCGACGTGTTCGTGATCGACGAGGCGCACTGCATCTCGCAGTGGGGGCACGACTTCCGCCCCTCCTACCTGCGCCTGCGGGAGGCGGTCGAGGCCCTCGGCAACCCGCCGGTGCTCGCCCTCACCGCCACCGCGACCCCCGAGGTCGTGGACGACATCCTGCGCCAGCTCGGGCGCGAGGACATGCAGGTCATCTCCACCGGCGTGTTCCGGGAGAACCTCCGCCTGGAGGTGATCCGCGCGGCGGGCCGCACGGAAGGAGACGAGGCCAAGCTCCACCACCTAGCCCGGCTGCTCGGCGACATCGAGGGCACGGGCATCGTCTACACCTCGACGGTCAAGGACTGCGAGACGGTCACCGAGTACCTGCAGGGGCTCGGCTTTCCAGTGGCCCGCTACCACGGACGCCTGGGGGGCAAGGAGCGCCACCGCAACCAGGACCGCTTCATGGCCGGCGAGCTCAAGGCGGTCGTGGCCACGAACGCCTTCGGCATGGGGATCGACAAGCCGGACATCCGCTTCGTCATCCACTACAGCATGCCCGGCACCCTGGAGGCTTACTACCAGGAGGCCGGGCGCGCCGGACGCGACGGCGAACCCGCCCGCTGCGCAATGCTCTACCAACCGGAGGACAAGAACACCCACATCTTCTTCCTCAATGGCAAGTACCCCAAGCGGGAGCACTTCCAGGTGATCTACCGCGCCATGGAACGCCTGAAGGCCGACCGCCAGCCCGTCACCGTGAACGACATCCACGAGCGCGCCCGCGCCGTGGTCCAGAACAAGATTCGGGTGGTGCTGCCGGCGATGAAGGACCTGGGACTGCTGGAGGAGCCCGAGGCGGGGAGCTTCCGCCTGCTCCGCTCAGGCCTCGAGCCGGAGGAGTTGGAGGAGCTCGGCAAGCAGTACGAGCAACGGGCCGAGGCCGACCGCGACCGTCTGCGCCGCGTCATCCTCTATGCCCAGACGGCCCTCTGCCGCTGGAAGTCGATCCTCGAATACTTCGGCGAGAGTCAGGCGGTTGATTGGAACAATCGGGGAGACCGCTGCGGCGTCTGCGACAACTGCGGCCGGCCCATCGCCGAGCCCGTG
>DASUNJ010000806.1:0-4489 GCA_036277235.1 Thermoanaerobaculia bacterium
GGAAGGATGGGACGCTCTGGGAGCGGCATGTCCTGGAAGTCCCCTCCGCGTGGTTCTCCTTCGAGGTGGGGAAGCTCAAGCTCGAAACCGCGCAGGCAGGCCATGTGCGGCTGACGATGGCTTTCGATCCCACGGTCCAGAACATGGGCAAGGAGACGCGGCAGGAGATTATCAAGACGGTCGCCGACTCGCTCGTTTATTTCGAGGAGCTGTTCGGCCCCTACCCGCTCGACGAGCTGACGGTCGTCACGGTGCCGCGCGGCTACTCGCAGGCCACGCTCGGGTTCGTGACTCTCTCCAGCCTGATGATGTTCGACCTGGAGGACTGGAACGTCTACTTCGGGCTGGAGGACCGCAGGACCGTGATCGCTCACGAGATCGCTCACCAGTGGTGGGGGCACGCGGTGGGCTGGGCCAGCTACCGCGACCAATGGATCAGCGAGGCCATGGCGAATTACAGCGCCCTGCTCTATGCCCGCAAGCGGCTGGACTGGGCAGGGCGCTACGGCCTCGGTCCCACGGCCGGCTGGCAGGAGGCCCTCACCGCCGCCACTCCCGACGGCCGCCCGATCGAGTCGGTGGGGCCGGTGGTGCTCGGCGAGCGGCTCTTTTCCAGCCGCGCGGGCGACGCCTACCAGGCCATCGTCTATCACAAGGGTGCGGTGATCCTCGACATGCTGGCCCGGACCCTCGGGGAGGAGAACTTCCCGAAGATTCTGAACCAGGTGGTGAAGGTGGTGGCGAACCGCGCCATCTCTACCGGCGACTTCCTGTCTCTGATCGAGCGGATCACGGCCACGGAGCTCGACTGGTTCGCCGACCAGTTCGTCTATGGGACCGGGCTGCCGGAGGTGTACTACCGCTACGCGTTCGAGCCGAAGGCGGACGGCAAGTGGGCCGTGAAGGTCGAGGCCCGGCAGCAGACGCCGTACCGGTTCCGCTACCGGGTGGTGAAGTCCGAGCAAGGCGGGCACGACGTCACGCGGGAGAAGCTGGACCAGATCCAGGTCGAGGCGTCTTCTCTGGTCGTGCCGGTGGAGATCACGGTCTTCGATCCGGCCCGGGCCGAGGGCGGCCGGAGGGGGAAGGAGAAGGTCCCCAACGCGACGGTCAAGGGGCATACCCTGCTGAAGGGGGAGCGCACCGAGCTGACGATCGACGTCGACCACGAGCCGCAGCGGGTCTGGCTCGACCGGCACCTCGTGGTCTTCGGCCGCTTCTTCGATGAGAGCCGCCATCCGAAACGGGTGCTCTTTTTCCAGGGGATCGACGCTGCCGCGGCGGGCAAGCACGCGGAAGCCGAAGCGCTGTATGCGAAGGCGCTCGCGGCCGAGGTCGAGACTGGCTCGGAGGAGGAGAAGCGGGACCTCAAGCGCCAGGAGCGCTTGTGGAATGCCCAGATCGAGCTCGGGCGGGCGCGCCTGTTCCTCGACCAGGCCCGGGATGCCGATGCCGCGGCCGCTCTCGATCGGGCCGAGCGCGTGCTCGGGTCCTACCAGGGCTGGGTCTTCGAGGAGATGAAGGTGCTGACGTCGCGCATCGAGCTGCGGCGAGGGGAGTATGAAAAGGCTTTCCGGCGGCTGCGCAAGGGATTGCTGCGCGCCGGACAGCTCGACAGCACAGAGGGTTACGTCCTGCTCGCCATCGCGGCCCGGGCGACCGGCCACGCCGACGAGCTTGCCGAGGCGACCAAAAAAGCCCGGGAGAACGGGGCGGACCTCTCTCAGCTCGAGAGCGCCGCGGCCTTGCCCGCGATCCGCAAGTAGGCCGGATGACGCGTGCTACACTGACGTCCGCTCTGGGAGATGCTATGGCAGCTCAACTGATAGGCCGGCACATCGTAACCGATCCCAACATCTGCCACGGCAATCCCACATTCCGCGGTACGCGCGTCCTCGTCTCCGACGTGCTGGCCCAGATCGCCGATGGCATGGCATGGGAGACCGTGATCCAGGAATGGCACGGCAGCGTCACCAGGGAAGCGATCGCCGAGGCGTTGCAACTGGCAACCCGTGCGCTCCTCGAGCACGTCGACGACTATGTCCTGCGGCCCGCCTCGATCTGACGCCTGCCCCAGTTCGTGATCATCCTCGATGAGAACATCCCGGAGAGCCAATGGCAGCTCCTGCGGAGCTGGCGAATAAGGGCTCTTCTGATCGGCCGCGACATCAGCGAGAAAGGCATCACGGACGAAAACCTTGCCAGTTTTCTGATCCAACAACCCCGCCCGACCTTCTTTACTCGCGACGAGGGGTTCTACGACAAGACGCTGTGTCATGCCCGGTACTGCTTGGTCTACCTGGCGGTCAGGCCCAACGAGTCAGCCTCCTTCGCGTGGCGCCTTCTGCGCCATCCTCTCTTCAAAACACGAGCGCAGAGACTTGGCGCTGTGATCCGGGCCTCCAGCGCTGGGCTGCAGGTGTGGCGGCTCCGCGAATCGCGGGCGATCTTTCTCGCCTGGAGCGATTGACCGTCAGGCCGCGGCCTTGCCCGCGATCCGCAAATAGCCCTTCTCTCTCGCTTCCTTTTCCACGGCGAATCGCCGGGCTCGGTCGGTCCGGGCCAAAGCGAGGCTTGCTTCCAGACGGATTTCCGTAAAGCCTGCCTGGGTCGCCTGATCGAGCACTTCCCCCAGGGCTGCGGCGGAGCTCGAAGTGCGGAGCTGGACGGCAAGGCGAGCGCGGAGATCCTGGCTGCCTTCGAGCAGGGCGAGGGCTTCCCGGCCCTGGCCGGCGACCGCCAGAGCGAGAGCCTGACCGTCGGTGGCGCCTTGACGCTCGTGCTCCACGGCGGCCTGCCCGGCCAGCTCGATGGCCTTCGTCCTGTCCCCCTGCTCCAGGGCGAGGATGGCGAGGGCGAGCCGGCTTTCGGCCGCGGTGCCTTTCTCTCCCAGCTTTTCGCGCAGGGCCAGGGCCTCCTCGTGACGCTTGCGGGCCTCTGGAAGCTTGGCCTCCCGAGCCAGGACCTCTCCCAGGCCGAACAGGGCGTAGGCCATGGAGCTCTGGCTTCCCGTTTCGCGGCAGATGGCGAGGGAGGTTTCGAAGCTCTTGCGGGCGGCGGCGAGATCCCCTTGATCCAGGAAGAGAGTCCCCAGGTTGTTGAGCGAGGAGACCTCGCCGATCCTCTGCCCGGTCTCCTTCCGGAGCTTCAGCGCGAGGTCGTGGCGCTGGCGGGCGCCCGCCAGGTCCCCCTTGCGCCGGAGGGCCACGCCGAGGTTGTCCAGGGCGTAGGCCTCGCCGCTCTTGTCCCCCTGCTCACGGCGGATCGCCAGTGCCTGCTCGAAGAGCTTGCCCGCCTCGTCCAGCCGGCCGCGGCGCAGGAGCACGCCCGCCAGGTTGTTGAGGGCGTAGGCCTCGCCCGCCCTGCTGCCGATCTCCCGGGCGATGGCGAGGACCTCTTCGTAGAGCTGACTGGCGCGGTCGAGGTCGCCCTGGCTGCGCAGGACGACGGCGATGTTGTTCAGCGCTCCGGCCTCGGCGCCGCGGTTGCCGATGGAGCGGTAGGTGTCCAGGGCCTCTTCGTAGAGCCGCGAGGCTTCGGCGAGCTCTCCGCGGTCGAAGCGCACGTTGGCCGCGTGGGTGAGGGCCTCGGCCACTCCGCCCCGATCGCCCTTGACGGAGTAGAGCCGCTGCCCCTCGGCACAGGCCCCGAGGGCCGGCTCGGCCTGGCCCAGGTTGCGCAGGGCGCGGCACTCCAGGAGGCGGGCCTGCGCGACCATCAGGCTCGCTCTCTGCCCGGAGGCTTTCCCCGCGGCGCGAGCCGACGCGGACCGCTGGCGCTGGAAGTCGGCGCGGGCTCCGGCGGCCATGGCCTCGGCGAGGTCGATGCGGGGGTCCTCGGACGAGGGCGGCGGCAGGGTGCGGAGGGCGTCCGTCGTGGCGAGCGCCTCTTCGATCTGGCCCGCCGCGGTCTGAGCCGCCGCGAGCCGGAGCCCGTGGTCCAGGTCGTCCGGGAACATCGACCAGAGGTCCCAGTAGATCTGAACGGCCTGCCGCCAGTCCTGGGTGGTCTCGCGGTAGCGCCCCTCGATGAGGAGGCGGTCCTCGGGGGGCAGGTTCGCGGAGAGGTCGAAAGCGGCCTTGGCTTCTTCCCGCGCCCGGCGGTCGTAGCCGAGGGTGGTCAGGGCCGCGGCGAGCCCGGAGTGGGCGAGGGCGTTGCGCGGGTCGGCCGCGACCGCCCCTTCGAGGAGCTCGCGCGCCGCGGCGGGCTCGAACAGCCGCAGCCGGTTGATCCCTTCCGAATAGAGCCGCGCCGCGTCCGTGCTCGAAGCTCTCGCCACCTGGACCTCCGTCTCGCCTTCCGCTCCCATCTTCTCCCGCAGGCGCAAACCGGCTCGTGCGACCAGGTCGAACAGCTCCGCTTCCGGTCCGGTCTCGGCCACCGCGGTGGTCTCGCCGCCCAGGGTGTCCTGCAGCCGGACGTCGAGCCGGATCTTGCGGCCGGCCGGGCTCTCCAGGCTCGCGAAGGAGCCCAGGACCACGGCATCGCT
>DASUNJ010000807.1:0-3377 GCA_036277235.1 Thermoanaerobaculia bacterium
TTAAGGCGACGCCCGCGAGCAGGATCAGGAAGACCGTCAGCCCCTGGTCGGCGGTCGCCGATACGGCGGCGTTTTCGGTCAGCTCCCAGCGATCCTGGACCGCGAGCACCGCCGGCAGCGCCCCGATCGCCCCGATCGCCAGCGTCGCCAGCAGCCAGAGCCGGTCGGCGGAGAGGGCGATCAGGCAGCCGGTGCAGACGGCGAGGGCGAGCAGGCCCCCGCGCGAGAAGGTGAAGAGGATGGTCGGCACACAGAGCGCCGCCATGGACGCGGCCGTGATCCTCACCCAGCGCCTCTCGTCCGTGGTGGCGATTCCCACCAGGAGCGGCAGCATCATGTTGAGCATGAGGGCGAAGCTGTTGTTGTCCGACATCAGGCCGCCCGGCCCGTCGTTGTACTGGATGCCGCCGCGCATCAAGCCGACGAGCCCGCGCTTGGCGCCGAGGAACCCGATCGAGAACGGGATCAACAGGTACAGCAGGCGGAAGCGTTCCTTGTCGCGCACCAGGCCGGTGGTGAGGAGGGCGATCGCGATCCCCTTCCAGTAGTGGCCGTAGACCTCCTTCGACATCTCCGGCAGCACGGCCGTCATCACGGTGAGGCTGATCCAGAGGACGAGCAGGAACAGGAGCACGGTCTGGAGCTTGATCGTGATCAACCGCTCGCGGCCGAGCGTCACCAGGATGCCCACCAGCATGGCGAGCGCCACCCACTGCGACAGCGGCAGCCAGCGGCTCATGCCGAAAGTCATGTCCTGCGGGCGCATGTAGGCCAGCCAGGAGTAGGTCAGCAGCCCGAAGTAGGGGCGGAAGACGATGACCGGCAGCGTGGCGAAGACGATCGCCAGCACGATCAGGTCACGCACTGCGGATCCTCTCCTTGGACTCCTCCCGGTCCTCCCCGGCCCCTCTGGCGGGAACCGGCTTGCGGATGGCGCCCACGAGGATCTCCTCGAAGCGCTCCATGTTGGCCGTCCAGCGGTAGGAGAGCGACAGCCTGCGGCGCGCGTGCTCCGCCAGGCTGGCGCGCGCCTCCGCGTCGCCGAGCAGGCTCGCGAGGCTGTCCTCCAGCCCCTGGTCGCTCGACGCGGCGAGGAGGTCGCGGCCATGCCGGAAGCCGCCTTCGGAGAGGCCGGCGAACACCCGGTCGGTGCAGACCACCGGCACGTTCATGGCCATGGCCTCCAGCACCTTGTTCTGTACCCCCTGGGCGATCCGCAGCGGAGCCACGAACGCCCAGGCGCGGGCCAGGAACGGGCGCACGTCGCCCACCGCGCCGGTCACGTGAACGCCGGGCAGCTCGTCCAGGGCGCGCACCGCCGGGGCCGGCGACCGGCCCACGATCAGGAGCTCGAGGTCGGGGAAGCGCTGGCGCAGGCGCGGAAACAGGTTGCGCGAGAAGTGGACCATGCCGTCCACGTTGGCGAAGTAGTCCATCTGGCCGGTGAAGACGATCGTCGGGTGCGGCGACCTGGGCAGGTCGAACGGCCGGAAGAAGTCCAGGTCGACCCCGTTGGGGACCGTGGCCGCCTGCGCTTCCGGCGCGAACGCCTTGAGGATCCGGGTCTCGTTGCCGGTGGCGAGCACGATGCGCTCGAAACGGTCCACCAGCGAGGCCTCGTACTCCTGCAGGCGCCGCGCTTCCAGCGCGTAGACCGGCCGCATGGGCAGCGGTGCGTAACGCGAGTACTGTTCCCACTTCGAGGAGTCCACGTCCACCATGTCGAGCACGGCGGGAGTGCCTGCTTCGGCGAACGGCTCCGCGTATGGCGCCATCGAGGAGCTGTAGACGACCACCAGGTCGAAGCGCTCGGTGCGCGCCAGCTCCTCGGCCCGCTGCCGCAGCTCGGCGGAGTCGAAGAACGCGAGCGTCAGCGGCCGCGACGAGAAGATCCCGAGGGCGGCGCGCATGTAGGCGCCCGTGCGCTGGACCGGAAAGACCTCGACCCGCTCGCACATCTGCTCCAGGGCCGACAGGTCCGGCACTTCCGAATCCGCCAGGGTGAGAAGGTGGACGCGGTGCCGCTTGGACAGCGACCGGATCTCGTTGAAAGCCCGGATCTTGTCTCCCTTGTCCGGCGGGTACGGCACCCGGTGGCAGAGGTAGAGCAACCGGAGCTTCTCATGTCCGGCCGCCGGCCGGGCCGGCGCGTGCTGCCTCAGATTCGTGGGAACGGCCTTGTCTGCGAATGCGAGGGTCATCGGGCACCTCTTCCCAGGAGGACGATCCGGGCTGTGGAAAGCAGGATCGAGATGTCCAGGAACAGCGACATGTTCTTGATGTAGTAGAGGTCGTACTTGAGCTTCTCGATGGACTCTTCGAACGAGGAGGCGTATGGCACCTTGATCTGCGCCCAGCCGGTGAGGCCGGGGCGGACCACCAGGCGCTGCCCGTAATAGGGGCTGACTTCCAGGAGCTTCTGCACGAACAGGTCCCGCTCGGGGCGCGGACCCACCAGGCTCATGTCGCCGACGAGGACGTTCCAGAGCTGGGGCAGCTCGTCGAGCCGCGTCGTGCGGATGAACCTGCCCACGCGGGTGACCCGCGGGTCTTCCTTTTTGGCCCATACGGGCCCGTCCTTTTCCGCATCGGTTTTCATGGAGCGGAACTTGTAGACCGTGAACGGCCGGCGCCCGCGGCCGATGCGCTCCTGCCGGAAGAAGATCGGTCCCGGGGAATCGAGCTTGACCGCGATCGCCACCAGCATCATGAACGGCAGAGCGAGGATCAGGCCCACCGAGGCGGCGACGATGTCCAGGAGCCGCTTCGAGAAGAGCACGCCGCGCGACACCACGAAGCCGTCCGAAAAGATCAGCCACGACTTGCGCAGCCCCTCGACCATGATCTTGCCGGTGAGCTGCTCGTAGTAGCTCGACCCCTCCTGCACGCGGATGCCCGAGGTCTTGCACTCCAGCAGCGAGTCCATGCTGACCCGCCCGCGGTAGTCGAGGGCGGCGACCACGACCCGGGTGGCGCCGTGCTGGCGCGCGAGCTGGCAAGCCTGGGCCGTGGTGCCGATCACCCGCGGGTTGAGCAGGCTCACGCCCTGGAGCTTGGGGTCGTCGTCGAGAAAGCCGACGACGCGGAAGCCGAGGTGCTTGCGGCTGAGCGTCTCGCGCGCGATGTCGATCGCCTTCTCGTCCGTGCCGACGATGAGCACCCGCTCGGCGAACTTGTCGGTGCTGAGTATCCAGCGCAGGATCACGCGCCAGGCGGTCACCGCGACGATGGCGACCGTGAAGGCGATGAAGACGACGCCGCGCCCCGCCTGGATCGAGGGGAACAGGAAGAAGACGGCGGCCAGCGCCAGCGCGCCGAGGGTGAACGAGCGCAGCAAGGCGACCGTGAGCTGGCGTACCGTCAGGCGCTCGCCGAAG
>DASUNJ010000808.1:0-2550 GCA_036277235.1 Thermoanaerobaculia bacterium
AGGCTCCTCCCCGCTCGGGGATGTCTCTCCCCCGCGTGTACCGGCATCCTCCCCACGCGTACCAGGCCTCCCCCTTTCGGGGGAGACCGCTCCCCTTCCGGGGAGGCTGCCATCCCTCTCGGGGAGGGTACCCTCCCCGAGAGGGGAGCCTCCCGGAAGGTGCCGAAGTACGAGGGCGCCACTGTTATGATTCATGCTATGCGAAGAGAATGGCTCGCCCGAACCGGTGCTCTGGTGTTCAGCGCGCTTCTTGCGCTCGGTGTGCAGGGCCAGGAGGCCGGGAGATTCGTCATTGACGGCTCGACGGGTGTGATGCCCCTGGCCGCGGCCCTTGTCGAGGCATACCAGGAGCGGAATCCGGGGATTGCGATTGAAATGGGCCAGGGGCTCGGGACCGGGGCCCGCATACAGGCGTTGGCGGAGGGGCGCATCGACATCGCACTGGCCAGCCACGGCTTGAGGCTCGATGACATCACCCGTCAGGGGATGTCCGCAAATGAGATCGCGAGAACGGCCGTCGTGTTCGCCGTCAACGCTTCGGTGCCTGTCGTCAACCTGACCGATCAGGAGATTTGCGACATCTACGCCGGGAAGACCTCGAGCTGGAAAACCCTGGGTGCGGCCGAGATGGACATCGCGCCGCGCACCCGGCCCGACTCCGAGGTGGACGCCGAGGTTGTGCGGGCCAACATCCGATGCCTGACGGACCTTCAGATGCCCGCGACTGTCAAGATCATGCCGAAGACCGGGGACATGGCGAAAGAGCTGTCCGAGACCGCCGGAGCGATCGGGATGACGACCATGACCGTCGTCGAGCAGAGCCGGGGAAAGATCAGGGCCTTGTCCATCAACGGCATCGCTCCGAGCCCGGAGAACGTCGAGCGCGCCACCTATTCTCTCGTCCGCAAATCGTTCCTGGTCACCAGAGCCACGCCGCCACCCGCGGTCGCACAGTTCCTCCAATTCGTGCGCGATCCCGCGGGGGAAAAAGTGATCCGTGCCAACGGGGCGATTCCCGTGCGCTGAATCGTCCTACGCGTCGGCGTTATTGATCGGCCGGGTGCGGCCGGTTGGGAGGATGAGATGAGCCGATCCGAACGCAGCCTTCGCTTTCTTGCCTGCGTCACCTTCGCCTGGATGGCCGCTGCCGCTCCGCGGCTTATGGAGGCCGCGGCGCGCGAGGAGGATCACCCCTTGATATCGAGCTATCCCGGCTCGACGTTGATTGAGCGTGAGGACTCGGGGTTCGGCGATTACAAAGTCGTCGTCGGGATCAATGCGAAGGGCCAGACCGACGACGAAGTCCTGCAGTCGACCAAGGTCTCCGGCAAGCTGACGCGCCTCTTCTATCAGAATCCCCAGCAACGCTCGGCGGCCGAGATCTTCGCCAACTACAAGGAGGCGCTGCAGAGCGCCGGCTTCGAGGTGCTCTTCGAGTGCTCGGCTGCCGGGTGCGGAGCGAATCGGGCGCCGAGCCGTTTCGGCCGCGTCAACGGCATGAAGCGGGTCTCGAATCCGATGTGGTATGTCGCGGCCCGGTATCAGGGCGAGGGCAAAGAGGCCTACGTCGCGATCTCGGTGATCCAGTTTCAGCATCAGATCGACGTGCTCGAGCGGCAGGAGATGGAGAGGGGCTTGGTAACAGTCACGGCCGAGGCGCTCAAGCGTGGCCTCGCGGCTCAGGGCAAGGCTGTCCTCGACGGCGTGGTCTTTGATCATGACAAGGCAACGATCAAGCCGGAGTCGAAGCCGGCGCTCGACGTGATCGCCAAGTACCTGAAGGACAATCCGAACCTGAAAGCCTTCATCGTCGGGCATACCGACATGGCCGGCGCGCTCGATTACAACCTGAAGCTTTCGCAGCAACGCGCGCAAGCGGTGGTGGATGCGCTGGTCAAGACCTACGGCATCGCCGCGGCGCGCCTCTCGGCCCACGGCGTCGGTCCGCTGTCGCCCGCGAGGACGAACCGTTCCGAGGAGGGGAAGGGCCAGAACCGGCGGGTGGAGATGGTGGAGAGGGATTGAACCGGGAGGTGCCTTCGCTCCGCAGGTTGATGGCTCTGAGACCGCGCGAGCCCCGGCTCCGGGCCTGACCCACGACCCGGAACGCCTGACCCGAAGCAGGTGATGGGGCTCGAGGCTTCCGCACCTCCGTAGAGATGCCTCCCCACGTGTACCGGCATCCTCCCCACGCGTACCAGGTCTCTCCCCTTCCGGGGAGGCTGCCATCCCTCTCGGGGAGGGTATCCAGGTTACAGCTGGGGCAAACTCGGCTCACATCTTTTTCTCTCTCGGCGATTTCCGATCTAGCAGGCCCCCTGTGGCTGCACTCTAGAACGGGGCGGCCCCTCGGTCCCGCAGAGGACAGCACTCAGCGCAGGGTTGATGGTAGCGGCTGCGGCTAGGGAAAGCCCCTCTCTCAACGAGTTGGTAGACCTGCCTGAGGATCTCCAAGTTGAGGGATAGGGTGACTTTAACAACCTCCATTGGACCACCGTTAGCCTGGATTATTCATGAACCTTACTGTCTTTAAGGATTTTTCCGGCCATG
>DASUNJ010000809.1:0-2768 GCA_036277235.1 Thermoanaerobaculia bacterium
GTCTCCCGCTCGCACTGCTCCCGGTAACGCCGTACTGCGGTCCGCACCACCTGTGCCATGGTCGCTCCCTCCTCTTTCGCTCTTCGGTCGAGCCATCGTTTGTCCTCGTCTTCCAGACTGATCAGGGTTCGGATCATCGAGGCTCTCCGATATCGTTCGAGAGGAATGATATCACGGAGATCCCCGCGTTTCAACTACCCTGTGTAGAGACGGAAAACGGGATCAAAATGTCATTTGCGCCCCGTTGCGCCGGATCTGGAGCACCTGGACGTCGGGATCGACGACCAGCCGCTCCGGCTCGAAGGGGCAGAGGAGGGTGACGGTCTTCGACTCCCCGGCGCCGAGGGTGACGGTGGCGCGGGCGTCGCGGTAGCCCGGCTTCGGCTTGTTGTCCTCGCCGAAGCGCTCGCCGCGGACCGCCGCCACGGCGACCGGCATGCGGCCGGTGCCGGCGTTCTTGAGCTGGACGGTGACCTTCCACTGCCCCCCGGCTTTCTCCTTGCGGGCGCCGGTCAGCTCGTACTCGGGCAGGACGACCTCGTGGAACCACTGCTTCGCGAAGGCGTCGAAGGCGGCGGGATCAGGGGCGAAGGGACGCACCGTGGCGAGGAAGTCCTGGAGCACGGGGTGGTCCGGCTTGTTCGCCCAGTCGCGCATGAACTGCCGGATGCCGGCGAGCGCCCGGTCCCTGCCCATGTGCTGGAGGAGCATCCAGAAGACCCAGCCTCCCTTTTCGTAGGTGACGGTGTTGTCCCCCTCGCGGGTGCCGTCGATCCAGACCAGAGGCCGCTCGGCGTCGGCCCGCCGCCGCTCGCCGTATCTCTCCTCGAGCCGCTTCGCGGTTTCCATGCGGGCGCGGGGGCCTTTGACCTGCTCCATGAGCAGCAGGGTCGAGAAGTGGGACGTCCCCTCGGAGAGGATGTTCCCGCCGGGACCCTTGCCGGGGGTGAGGAGGTTGCCCCACCACTGGTGCGCGGCCTCATGGGCGGTGACCAGGAAGACCGCATCGGTCTTGACATCGCTCTCGGTGAGGAAGCCGATCCCCTCCGAAAAGGTGATGTTGGTCGGGAAGCCCTGGGCGTAGGCCGCCAGGTCGGGGAACTCCGACAGCTTCAGCTCGCGCCAGGGGAAGGGATGGAACCACTCCGAGTACCAGCGCCGCGAGGCGTCGAAGGCGGCGCTCATCTCGCCGATGTTGTACTCGTGGCCGGGGTGGTAGTAGATGACCGTGCCCTGGCCCCGCTTTTCCTTCCAGCGGCCGCCCACCACGTTGAAGAAGCGCACCGGGTGGTCGCTCTCCCAGACCGAGGTGCGCAGGCCGTCCTTCGCCGTGTCGCTCACCCGCGTGCCCACCGAGTTCCAGGTGTAGTCGGCCGGGCCGGTGATGCTCACCCGGGTACGGAAGGCGCGGTTGAGGCCGAAGAGCGAGTCGGTCTGCCCCTTGTAGTAGTCGTCGGGATAGACGCGGGGCTCGTAGTCGTTCTCCCCTTCCTTGATCCCCCGCTCCTCGTCGTAGCCCACGAGGGGCACGAAGGTGGGGGTGAAGCTGGTCAGCACCACGCCCGAGGGCAGGATGAACTCGTTCAGCCCGCCGCCGTTCTTCGTGATGCTCTCGGGGAACTGCCCGTTCATCTCGAAGCCGACGCGCACCCGGCCGCCCGGCGCGAGGGGAGTCTTGAAGACGAAGAGGCCCGAGCGCTCCTCCGGCTCGTAGGGCTTGCCCTGCAGCGTCCATTTGAGGTTCTTCCAGTGCATCCCGCCGCTCAGCGCGAAGCGGGAGAGGGGAGCGTCCCGGTCGTTGACCATCTCGTAGGTGCCGCGGCTGTGGAAGCCGTAGCGCTCGGGCTCGATCTTCAGATCCAGGTCGACGGCGGCGATGGAGGGTTGCGGGGCATCCTTCCAGGTGGCCAGGTTCTGCTTCCAGTAATCCCGCGCCTTCTTCTCCCGCGTGCCGCCCTGGAAGCCGTCGAGCACGGCAAGCCCGAGAACGATCCCCAGCACCAGGGGGGCGGCGGCGAAGGGCGCCAGCCGCAGGAGGCTCCAGGCCGCCTGGGAGCCCTGGAGGCGATGGAGCGTGTTGATCGGGTCGGATTGCCGGCGGTCGAAGGCGCGCACCGCCACGGCGATGAAGAAGACGGCCAAGGCCAGGGCGAAGGTCCGGTTGAGCACCAGGGCCTTGCGGTCCAGCTCCAGGACACCCATGTCGGTCCAGCGCACCGTTCCCCAGGCCATCCAGTTGCCCAGCCAGTTCATGCCGCCGGTGATCACGCGGTAGAAGGTGAAGGCCAGGACTCCCAGGGCCACGCCGTAGGTCGCGAAGCGCTGCCCGGTGACCGCCTGGACGCAGGTGATGAAGGAGGTCCAGAGCAGCAGCGTCGGCAGGAGCAGCACCCCCCAGATCAGGAGGAACGGTCCGGGGCTCGGTGCGACCTTGCCGTCGATCAGCAGGACGATCGCGCAGCCGAGGTAGGCCGCGATGGTCACGACCACGCCCACCAGGCTGTTCGCCAGCGCCTTGCCGAACAGGATCGACGCGGTCGGGATCGGCGCCGAGTAGGAGAGCGAGGCGAGGCCGGTGGAGCGCTCCCGCTCCAGCGACTCGGCGGTGTAGAACATCAGGAGCAGGCAGAGCGTTATGTTGAGGGGATCCAGGCTGGCCACGGCGAGCTGCCCCGGGGTGAGCAGGAGCTTCGTCTGGAACGCTCCGAAGGCGAACGTCGCGTTGCCGATCGTCTCCAGCAGGATGAGCACGCCGAAGAGATAGATGG
>DASUNJ010000810.1:0-9321 GCA_036277235.1 Thermoanaerobaculia bacterium
GCATCGCGTTCCGGGCCGGGATGTGAAATAGCCGGCCGCCTGCCCGCACAGAGTGCCAAACCTGAGCCGCGAGGCTCGAAGCCCGAAAGGAGATCGTGATGAGAGCATGGGCCAAGGTGTGCGCGCTGCTGGTGCTGGTGCTCGCGATGGCGGCTGCCGCCAACGCGGGAGCAGAGAAGAAAGGCCGGGGGATCTGCCCGGACGGCAAGAAGACCTGCCAGATCGGGGAGGACCAGTACGTCTGCGTCGACCCGGACGACGAATGCCCCAAACCGATCGACCTGCCGCGGTCGCTCTGCCCGGACGGCAAGAAGGCCTGCCAGGTGGACGACGACACGTACGTCTGCATCGACCCGGACGACGACTGCCCCTAGGACCGTGGGAGAGAGAGCGAGGCGGGGAGCGTGATGCCCCCGCCTCGGTTCTCCGTCAGCTCCGCAGGCGCCAGACGGCCACCAGTGCCAGCAGCATCGCCAGGATCATCAGGCCCCATTCGCCGACCGTCGGGATCTCGATGAGGGCGAACGGCAGCGCGAAGACGGTCGGCTCGCTGTTGTCGGTCGGATCGCCGTCGTCGTCCGGGTCGACGTCGTCGCCGTCCTGCGAGATGTCGGTCACGATCTGGCTTCCCGGGCTCGTGCCGCTCGCCTGCACCTGGTTGGTGTAGGGACCCTGGTTGCCGCCGCTGTCCACCCGCAGGGTGAGCGTGATCGTCCCGCTTCCTCCCACCGTCAGCGTGTTGCCGGCGGCGAGCAGGGCGGTGTTGCCCGATCCGTCGAAGCCGGGGTTCACGGTGAGGTCGGGGCTCGTGAGCGATTGCACGGTGAACGAGGCGGCGTCCGCGAAGGTGACGTCCAGGTCTTCCGTCACCTGGACGCCGTTCAGCGGCACGTTGCCCAGGTTGGCCACGCGGATCTCGAACACGACGTCGTAGAACGTGCCGCCCAGGCGGGTGACCGACACGAGCCGCTTGGCCACGCCGATCTCCGGCAGCTCGACGCCGACCGCCGCGGGGTGATCCTCGATCTCGCCGTCCGGCGCCTGGCCGGTGACACCGAGCCCGGACTGCGAGCTGATGCGGCAGCGCACCGGGGCGGTGCCCTGGGGCGAGCCCACCGGGACCGGGAAGGAGCGGGAGGCGACGGTGCTCGCGGCAATCGCGTCGTCGGTCACAACCTGCTCGCCGGCGTCGAGCCAGCTCTCGTTCTGGTTGAAGTCGATCCAGCAGCTCACGATGCCGCCCGTGGCGCCCGTGGTGAGCTGGATCGAGCCGTTGGTCCCGGGGATGAGCTCGGGCGGCAAGATCACGCCGTTCTCGTCGTCCGCGCCGGCCGTGTCGTCGCCGGTGAGCCCGGCGTTCGGCTGGCCGTTGGCCTCGGTGTCCACGGTCGAGCCCAGAGTCGGGTTGGCCGCCGGCAGCACGGTGTGGCGGGCGCCGTTGGAGGCCAGCAGGGTGGGATAGGTCGGGTCGGGAGCGTCGCCGAAGTCGAGGCCGAAGGCGGTGACCGCCCAGTCCTCGATCTCGCCGTCGGCCGCCGGTCCGCCCGGTCCCGCCACGCCGGTCGAGCTGAGCCGGAAGCGGGCGTAGGAGAAGGCGGAAGCGGCGTCGCAGGGCACGTTCACGACCAGCGCGTTGCCGCCCGCGACCAGGGCCAGGCTGGTGGCGACCCGGTCCCTGGGATCGCCGAAGACGCCGTCGCCGTCGAAGTCGACCCAGGCGTCGAGGCGCGGCGTGGCGACCCCGGCGGTGTTGGTGAGGAAGACGGAGACGTTCGCCGCGGAGCAGGCCACGAAGCCGCCCGGCGGCAGGGTGACGCCGTCCTCGTCCGCGCCGTCGCCGGTCGCTCCGGCCGACGGCTGGCCGTCGGTCTCGCTGTCGACGGTGGCGCCGAGGGAGAAGCCGGCGGTGGTGCCGTGGTTCGGGCCGTTGCTGGCCACCAGCGTGCCATAGGTGTCGGGCGCGTCGCCGAGGTCCACGTCGCCGATGTTCACGGCGTAGTCCTCGACCTCGCCGTCGTCCGCCGGACCCGCGGAGCCCGCGGTGCCGGTGGAGGAGAGGCGGAAGCGCGCGTAGGTCGGGCTCTCGACCGCGGTGCACGGGACGATGAGGCTCAGCGGGTTGGCGCCGGCGGCCAGCGGCTGATCCGAGAAGACCTGCTCCCCGGGATCGCCGAAGTCGCCGTCGGCGTTGAAGTCGATCCAGGCGTCCAGGAGGCCGCTTCCGGAGATACCGGAGGCGGAGACGGTCACCGGGGCCGACTGGCAGGCGAGGAGGGCGGAACCGAAGGCCACGCCGTCCTCGTCGTCGAAGCAGTTGCCCACCCGGCTGGTGCCCGCCGAGTTGTCGTCGCCCGTGGCCGGCGCGTCCGGCTGGCCGTCGGCCTCGGTGTCCACGCAGGAACCGAGGAGGAGCGTGGCCAGGGGATCGATGGTGTGGCTCGCCGCGCCCGCGCCCTGGGTTTCATAGGTGTCGGGAGCGTCGCCGAAGTCGGTGCCGACCACGGCGAGGAGGTAGTCCTCGACCTCGCCGTTCAGACCGAAGCCCGTGGGCTCGACCGGCTCCACGGAACAGCGGAAGCGGGCGTAGGTCAAGCCCGGAATCGCTCCCACGGGTACGGCGGGGCTGAGCACGGCGGGCGGACCCGGAGGCAGGCTCAGGTCGGTGGCGACCTGCTCGCCGGCCGAGTCGCCGAACACGCCGCTATGGTCCCAGTCCACCCAGGCATTCAGCACGCAGTCCGAGGGGCCGCCCGCGGTCACCGAGAAGTTGGCGACCGACCCGGGCACGAACGGACCGGTGAAGGTCACGCCGTCCTCGTCGTCGCCGCCCGCGCAGGTGCCGAAGACCGGGCCGAACGAGCCGGTGTCGTCCTGGCTCGCGAGCACGTCCTGGTTGAAGCCGCCGTCCGCATCGACGCAGGCGCCCAGGTAGGGGGAGCCCGCGACGTCCACGCGGTGATAGGCGCCATTGTCGAGGGCCGTGGTGTTGTAGTCGCCGGGAGCGGTGCCGGAGACGACGTCCGGATCATCGCCGTAGTCATAGTCCGGCGTGTCGGCCGTTTCGCCGTTGATGAACCCGAAGTCCACGGTCAGGTTGGTGTCGTTGTTGCCGTCCTCGGCCGTGGGCTCGCCGTTGTCGGTGAGGGTCACGGGCCGGCTGGCGGTGAGCGCGCCCACGTCCGTGCCGTTGTCGTCGCCGTTGACGTCGTCGTCCGGGTCGGGCGCCGGATCGTTGCCGGTGCTGGTGACCAGGCCGGCCAGGGCGCCGCCGCCGGCGAAGCTCTGCGGCGCGACGACCACGATGTAGGTGCCCGGCGCCAGGTTGCCGAAGAGGTAGCGGCCGGCAAAGCCGCTCTGGGTCAGGGTGGTGGTGGTGGCCAGGTACTCGTCGAGCGTCGGCTGGCCGTCGCCGTTGTCGTCGAGATAGAGGTTGAGGCGGACGTTGTCGATGCCGAGCTCGCCGTCCTGCGGCTCGAACACGCCGTCGTTGTCCGTGTCGAACCAGACCTGGTCGCCGAGGGCGAGGGTGCCGGTGGCGGTCACCAGTCCAGCGTCGAGGGTCAGGTTCACCTCGCTCGGGGCGAGGATGACGTTCGGGGTGACGCCGTTGGGAGCGGCATCGGAATCGACGGTGTCGTCGCCGCCCGTGTCCTGGCTGGTGAAGCCGGTAGCCGAGGCCGGGAGGACGAGCTCCACGAAGTAGCGCAGGCCCGGGATCAGGCCGTCGAACAGGTAGTAGCCGGGCTGGCCGTAGACGTCGTCCGTGGTCACGGTCGTAGCGGCCAGGGCGTCGCCCGTCCCAGGCTCGGGATTGCCGTCGCCGTCGTCCACCCAGAGGCGGACGGTCACGCCGTTGGCGCCGTCGAAGGGCGACTCATCCTGGAGGCCGTTGCCGTCGCGGTCGAACCAGACGTAGTTGCCCAGGGCGGCGAGCTCGGTGGCCACGAGGCCGGCGTCGAGAGTCGGGTTGTCCTCGTTGGCCGCCAGCGTCACCACGGGCGTGCAGGCCGTGGCGGGATTGATGTCGGAGTCGGCGGTGTCCGCGCCCTGGTTCGCGGTGGTCACCACGAAGGTCGGGGGCGGCGTGAAGCAGACCAGGTAGCTGCCCGGAGCGAGGCCGGGGAAGCTGTACCAGCCCGGCGCGCTGTCCGGGCCGTTGGCGGTGAGGGTCGAGGAGAGCGGCACGTCGTCCAGGGTGCCGGGCAGGCCGTCGGGACCCGGAGCGAACAGCCGGGTGTAGACGCCGTTGAGGCCGGTCGGGCCGTCGTTCTGGACGCCGTCGGAGTTGACGTCCACCCAGACGAAGTCGCCGAGGCGGGCGGCGTCGCAGCTGCCCAGCGCGACTCCCACCTTCTGCGGCTCCGCGGCCAGCGAGCCGAGGCCGTCGGCGCGGTCCGCCTGGTAGGCGAAGGAGTTGAAGGCGGGATCGCCCGGCGGGATGTCGCCCGGGGTCACCATGGAGAAGAAGAACTCGACGAAGTCGAAGGGATCCACGACCAGGCTGCCGAACTCCACTTTGAACGAGCGCACCGAGGTGATGGGATCGGGCGGCACCGTCGTCCAGTTCGGCGGATCGCAGGACGTGGTGGGACCGCCCACTTCGCCGCGGCAGGGATTGCCCGAGGTGGAGTAGTAGATGACCGTCCCCGGCGGCGGCGTGATCGGCGCGGCCAGGAGCGGCGTCCAGAGCGAGCCGCGCGGGTTGGTGTCGCGCACGCCCGTATCGCCCACGAAGGGGAGGATGTCGATCAGCACGAAGTTCTGCATGGCCACGGTGCCCACGTTCTGCACCCGCAGCCGGTATTCGAGGGCGCCGCCGGTGAGCGTGCCCGCCGAGGTGGACACGGAGCCGCCGTCGCAGGTCCCCTGGATGGTTTTACTGGAGACCAGCTGGGCGATGCCCGCCACGGTGACCGTCTCGCTCTCCCGGCACAGGGTCTCGGCCGTATCGGCGTCCTCGTCCAGGTCCAGCGGGTCGGTCTGGGAGGGCGTCGAGCAGCGCTGCCCCAGCCCCGGGTTGTCGTGCTCCAGGGTGAAGTCGTTGCCGAGGCTCCCGAACGGGGCGCCGTTGCGGATCGTGACCGTGATGTTGATCCACACCTGCTGGTTGACGCCCAGGTTGCCGCTGCCGGCGTTCCACCGCCAGCGCAGCAGGGTGCGGCCGGTGCCGGCGAAGTTCGGGATCTGGTCGAAGACCTGGGGAGCGGGCAGGCCGGTGCTCTGGTCATCGAAGACCCAGGAGACGAAGAGCAGGTTTACGGGCAGCAGGTCGGTGGCGACCAGATCCTCCAGGGGGACCGGATCGCTCGACTGCGGCGCGCTGCGCACGCGCAGGCGGTAGCTCACCGACTGGCCGGGGTTGAACGGACCGCCGCCGGAAAGGTTCTCCTTGGCCGGGTTGAGCTGGACGAACGGCCCGCTCACGTTGAAGCTCTCGCAGTCGTTGCGGACGACGTTCGTGGGGCCCGGCGTGTACACGGCCGACAGGTCGGCGCAGTTCTGGATGGGATCGCCGATGGCGACCGGGCCTCCCGCGTTGTCCGGGTTGACGATCCGGCCGGTGATCACGGGGCGGGCCGAGGAATTCATGCCGACCTGCGCCTGGCCGTACTCCCAGCGGATGCGCGTCAGGTACTCGCCGGCGCCCAGGCCCGGGGGCGGGGCGGTCAGGGTCGTGTTGGTCGTGGTGTTCGGCGAGCTCCCCCAGAGGGTGAAGACGCCGAGCGCCGTGTTCTTCTCGTAGCTCACCCGCACGCCCTCGCCGACCGCGAAGTCGGTGAGGTTGTTGTAGGCGCCGGTGGTGACGCTGAGCACCTGCATCTCGACCGGCAGCGTGTCGATGACCACCATGTTGTCGAGCGGCACGTTGCCGTTGTTGTTGACGTTCAGGTCGTAGCTGAAGGTCTGATTGAGCGTCGGCGGGTTGGGCGTGCCGCCCGCCATGTTCTTGGTGAACCCGGCCCCCGGGGCCGGCACGAACGTGGTGACCGGGTGCGTGACGCCGACCGGGCCGAAGGTCTGCGGCGGCTCGCCCAGGGGAGTGGCGTCGGCGGTGAATTCGTTCGTGATGTTGGTGCCGGAAGGGAACGTGCCGCTCGGGAAGGTGACGTTCACGAAGATGTCGCAGTTGCCTCCCGGGGTCAGCGGCATCGAGCACGGGCTCGTCCAGGTGACGGTCGCCGGGGTGGTGCCCACGCAGCCGGGCTGGCAGTCGGCCGCGGGCGTGGCGCCGTTGAAGACCGTGCCCGGGTGCAGGGTGTCGACCACCGGGCCGATGGCGGTGAGGTTCAGGGCGCCCGGGTTGTTGGGGACCGAGATGCGCAGCCGGTAGGTCTCCGGCATGTCGAGGTTGGCCGGTCCCGTGGTCAGGGTCTTCTGGAGCCCGACCTGGACGGTGGCCACCGCCGTCACGTTGACCGGCGGTGTCGTGAACGTTCCCGGCGCGGTCCCCAGGTTGATCCCGTCCGCGGTGTTCGTCGCCACGGTGCCGTCGGCGGTCGAGCCCGCGGGGAAGCGGACGTTGATCAGGAGGTCGCCGCTGTTGCCGGCCGTCAGCGGGGTATCCATCACAAACTGCACGCGCGTGCGGCCGCTGCCCATGAAGTTCGGCGTGACGTTGATGGCGCTCACGTCGCCCGTCGGGCTGGCCGGCACGGTGGAGAGGAATTGCACCTCCGCGGGCAGCAGATCCACGACCTCGGCGTTGAGGCAGGGGCCTGACGTGCTGCTGCAGTTGTAGGTCAGCCGGTACGCGAAGGTCTGCCCGGTCTGCTTGGTGTTCCCGGGATCGACCTGGATGGCGGACTTGGCCAGCGGTTGCGCGAGCGCCGGACCGGCGACAAGCGCGAGGATGAAGAAGGTAGCCGCTCTAAATGCGATAAGAAACATATGGAATTTCCCCTTCCAGCTGCGGTGGCAATTCAACCCGCACAACAACCAAGCGAAAAGTCGCAAGTGACAATACATGTGTCCATGCCTGGGGAACCCTAGGGTGTTTCCCTCAGGACCGCCTGGGAAATTCCCTCAGGGGCTTCCAGCGAGTGAAACCGGTTTCATTTGAACGACGGATTCGAGCCGCTCGGATATACACCCGAGTCGCTCGGCGTCACTGCGACACGATACGGGCGAGCTCCGCCTCGTCGCCGCGCTCCATGGCAAGCTCGGCCTGCAGGCTCTCCCGGTCGCGGAAGATCGTGGCCACGGCCGCGATCCGCCCGCCCTCGCGGTACGTGATCGTGGCGTCGCGATCGGGGATCGATCCCGCGATCTCGATCGAGTCCCACTTCGCGGCGTGGCCGACGTAGGAGATGGTCACGTCGTAGTGCTGGCTCCAGAAGAAGGGGACCGCATCGAATCGCTCCTTCCGTCCCAGGAGATTGCGCGCCACGGTCTGCCCCTGGCGCTCCGCCACCACCCAGTGCTCGATGCGCAGGCGCTGCCCGGAACGGGGATCGGGCCAGCGGGCGATGTCGCCGGCCGCGTAGATGCCGGGAGCGCTCGTCTCCAGGAATTCGTTCACGAGCACGCCGTTGTCCACCTCCAGCCCGGCCTGCTCGGCCAGGGACACCCGGGGCCGCACGCCGACGCCGAGGACGACGAGGTCGGCGGCGACCGTCTCGCCGCTCTCCAGCTCAACCTCGGTTTCCCGAATGGCCTTCGGCTTCGTCCCGAGCCGGAAGACGACTCCGTGCTCCTCGTGGAGCGAGCGCACGAAGTCGCCGAGCTCGGGGCCGAGGACCTTCGCCAACGGCCGCTCGTCGGGCGCGACGACCGTCACCTCCACCTCCCGCGCGCGCAGCGAGGCCGCGGCCTCCAGGCCGATGAAGCTCGCGCCCACGACCACCGCGCGTTTGGCCTTCTTCGCCGCCTCGATCAGGGCGCGGCTGTCGGCCAGGGATCTCAGCAGATGAACGTGCGGCAGATCGGCGCCCGGGATCGGCAGCCGGATCGGCTCGGCGCCGGTGGCGAGGACCAGGGCGCCATAGCCGAGCGAGGTGCCGTCGGACAGCGCCACCGTCTTCGCCTGCGGATCGATGCCCGTGGCCTGCGCCTGCCGGATCTCGATGCGGCGCTCGTCATAGAACTCCCGCGGGTGAAGCGGGATCCAGTCCTCGGGAGCGTTGCCGGCCAGGTAATCCTTGGAGAGGTTGGGCCGGTCGTAGGGCGGCTCCTTCTCGGGAGCCAGGAGGACGATACGGCCTTCGAAGCCCTCGCGCCGCAGGATCTCGGCCACGCAGTTGCCGGCGCCGCCGGCGCCGGCGATGACCACGGGGTCCGGGCCCTCCGCCCGCTGCCGGGGAGGCGGCTCGGCCTTGTCACGGACTGTGATCCGGTCGCCGTCGCGTTCCACCTTGTAGGCGGCGACGGGGTTCAGGGCCGGCGCGCGCACGGCCTCGCCGGTGCGCAGGCTGAAGCAGGCGTGGTGCCACGGGCAGCGCACCGTGTCGCCCACCACGATCCCCTCGGCGAGGGGGCCGCCATAGTGGGTGCAGCCCGTTCCGATGGCGAACACCTCTTCGCCGCGCCGCACCACCAGCACCGCCTCGCCGCCGCTGTGTCCCACGAGCTGCCCGCCGTCGGGCAGGTCCGCCAGGGGAATCCCCTGGGCCAGATCGGGTCCGGAAAGCTGCTTTTCGTCACTGCTCATGTGGCCCTCCCTTCTCTGCGTCGTCCCTATCCTACGTCTGGCGGACGGCGTCCTCCGTTTGGCGGATGACGCGCGGCATTTGGAGCATGGCGCGCTCAAGTTGGAGAGTGGCGTGCTCCACTTGGAGCGTGGCATGCTGCATTTGGAGCATAGCGCGCTCCATTTGGAGAATGGCATTCTCCCGTTGGCGGATGACGTGCTCCGTTTGGCGGATGGCGCGCGGCGTTTGGAGCATGGCGTGCTCCATGTGCCGGATGCCGCGCCGCAACGGGAGCATGGGAAAAGCTGTCACGGCACCGGTACGAAGCACTCCTTGAGCTTGCGGAGCAGCTCGAGGTTCCAGGCGAGGCGCTGGCCGTCCTCGTAGCCGCGCTTCCAGTCGCCGTCGCCCTTGCCCTCTGGGCTGAAGCTGCTCCTGAGGAGGCTGAGGCAGTCGCCGTGCACGCGGTCCTTCGCCCTGTCCACCCCGGCGGCGAAGCCCTCCAGGTACTCGGGATCTGAGCGCACGCGGTCGTTGATCCGCGCGGCCTCCTCGATGGCGCGGTCCATGCGGTCCTGGACCGCAACGTTGGTCTGCGCGGCTTTCCAGGACTCGTAGGCGGCCAGGGTCTGTTCGTAGTTTTCGGGGAAGGGCTCGCGGCGGCGGCCGTTCCAGGCGGGGGAGGCCTCGGCCT
>DASUNJ010000811.1:0-4181 GCA_036277235.1 Thermoanaerobaculia bacterium
ACCCGTATGGTGGTTAACTCGCACCACGTCCCCCGCGGTCAGGCTCGGACGACCTGGGAACCGCCGACGATCGCCTCGAGCCCATCGTCGCCGAAGACGATCCAGGCCTTGTTGCCGCCGTCGTAGTCGGGGGCCCAGAGCTTCAGCGTCGCCGGCCGGCCCCAGACGGTCACCTGCTCTTCGCTGACCTGCTCCTCTCCCTGCCAGATCCGCACGAAGGGGTTGCCCTCGCGCTCCTCACCAATCGTCGTTGGCTCGCGATGGCCCGGGTGCACGACCGTCTCCGGCGGCAACTCCAGCAGCCGCAGCACCGATGAGCGCAGGTCGTCGAAGCCGCTGGCCCCGGGCGCCATCGTGCCGCCGACGGTCCCCTTGAAGAGTACGTCGGCGGTGAAGACGTCGGTGCCGTTGACGAGGAAGGCGACGTGGCCGGCGGCGTGCCCGGGAGTCTCGATCGCTTCGATCTCGAGGCCGCCGGTGTTGAGCTTCTCGCCGTCGGCGAGCGTCTGGGCGACCTCCTCCTCGATCTCCGCCGCCGTCTCAGCGTGGGCGACCATCGGCACCCCGCCCAGCCGCTCCCGCGCCTCTGCGAGACCCGCGATGTGGTCGTGGTGCGGATGGGTGACGAGGATGTGGGTGATCTCGATCCCCTCGCGCTCCGCCCGCTCCAGCAGCGGCCCGAGGTCGTCGTTGCCATCGATCAGTACCCCCGTGCCGCCCGCTTCGTCGGCGACGAGATAGGCGTTGGACAGCCACTGCGGATTCTCGGTTCTCTCGACGATCATGCGGGAAGTATCGCGGCTCCGATCCCTGAGTCGGCCCAACCGCGCGCTGGTCCTTTGGGTACGCCAATGGTATGAGGAGGATTTGCCACCGCAGTTGGGTTGTCGCTACGGTGTTCGAAGTTGACGTGAAGGTCAGATGCACCGTGGCGCCAGGGTTCCGCCCAGTGCTCTTCGCGCTTCTCTTCGCAATGGCGCTCTCCGCGTACATGCCAGCCGCTGCCTGCGCGCTGCCCGGTGGAACGGGGCGAGCTCCCGACCCCGCAAAGACCTACGAGATAGATCCGGGTCCCCCTCCGTGAGCCGGCGCCCGGCGGGGGCGCTTGCGGGCATAGCCATGATCCTTCTCTTGGCGGTCCCGGGGAGAGTCGCCGCCGAGCGTCCCGGCATGGGCGTCGCGCTCGAGGTGCCGCGGCCAGCGGTACCGATGCGCGACGTCGTGCTGGGCGAGCCCGGCGCGGCGGCGGCGCGGATATCGGCATCCGCGTCGTCGCAGCGCTATCCGATCAACGACGGCAGCGGCGCGACGATCGCCGTCAGCGTCACCCCGGCCTGCGCGGAGGCCTGCGATGTGACCGATCCCCAGCGCGTCGCCAACGCGATCGGCACGTTCATGCACGGACCCGAGGTCGATCTGCTCACGGTCCAGATCGACACCGAATTCCAGCTGGGCTTCGACTGCGGCTTCGGCGCCGAGGCCTGTTACTACACCGGCGAGAACAAGATCGTGATCGGCGGCTACGAGGAAGCCGACGGCGACGGGGCGACCTTCGACTTCGTCCTCGCTCACGAGTACGGGCACCACGTCGCCCAGCACCGCAAAATCCCGGCGCCGTTTGGCGGTGCGGTCGATTGGGGGACCTTGCGCTGGGCCAGCCTCGAGGACGTCTGCCAAGGCAGGCGTCGCGGCCGTCTGCATCCGGGCGACGAGGGCACCCACTACTTCGAGAACCCCGGCGAGGCCTTCGCGGAGTCCTTCGCCCGCTACCACTTCCCCGATCTTCCGGTCCAGTGGCGCTATATGCATGCGCTGAAGCCAGACGCGGCCTCGTTCCGGGCGATCCGCGAAGACACCCTTTCGCCCTGGCAGGGGCGGGCCAGCTTCGTGCTGACCGGGCGAGCACCGGCCAGGGGGGAGGGCGCAGCCGTCGAGTCCCTGCGTACGCCACTCGACGGATTGGTCAGCCTGCGCCCAGGCAGCCTGCGCAGGCACGGCTACGAGCTGGCCCTTCGTAGCCGTGCCGGCAGGCTGCTCCGCTCTTCCCGCCAGGGCCTCGGCCCCCGCAACCAGCTGGACTACGCGGTCTGCGGCCAGCCCCGCCTGCGCCTCGTGATCACCTCGACCCGCCCCCGCAGCACCCCCTACCGGCTGCGAATCCAGCGACCCTGAGATAATGCCCGCGGGCGGCCCTCCGCCCATCCCCTGGGGGCGTAGCTCAGTTGGTTAGAGCGCCGGCCTGTCACGCCGGAGGTCGCGGGTTCGAGTCCCGTCGCTCCCGCTCGTTGAAGTGGCTGCATCTGAGGCACCTTCGGGCGAATTTTTCGGGGCTGCTTCGTCCCCATCGCCGGAGCCCAAATCGGCGTTTCTGCCCATTTCTGCCCGATCACTCCGAGATGATGAAGGCGTTGACCGGCGGTTAGTCGGCAAAAGTCAGAATGGGATGTCGTCTTCGGTCGTGGAGTCGCTGGGCGGCGGTTTCGAATAAGACAGATGGCCGAATAGGTCTTCCAAGGCGAGAGCCGAGTCCTTCCATTCGATACTCGCGGTCTTCAAGTCGTGAACTCGAGCATGGGCTTCCCAAACCTCGGACACGAGCTTCTGGTTCCACGCCTCATCAGGAATCATCTTGAGGAAGCCGTAGTTCTCGCGTGCTTCATACCACGATGCTGTGTTTGTCCATCTCGTAACCAAGGTTCTGGCCATGGCGTCTCGGCTTTGGGGCTTTCGGACAAGGAGCTCGAAGATCGCCAGGGCAATGTCGGCTGGGTCTTGTCCGCGCCTGACTGGAAGAGCCTGATATCGCCGAGGAAGCCATATGGCGTCAATCCAAACTCAAGGGGTATGACAAGTAGCTTGCGAGCCATGGACCAGCCGATCTCCTGATCGGTCCAGTCACTTTCGGGAAAGCCGGGCGTCAGCAACGCAAGACAGGCATCGCAGCTTCGAAGCGCCGTCAAAATAACGTCTTGCCACTCTTCGGTCGGTTGGATCGAATCGTGCGCGACGAACGCGTCAATAGACCGCTTCAGTAGCTCGTCACGAAGGGCCCCCGCGTGTTCGGAATATTCACTTATATGGCTGATGAAAAGGCGAAATCCTCCTGTTGACCACGGATTGCCTGGATCTGCAAAGCGATCCGCATCTCCAGGGGAAGGGGGTATAGAAGCCGGCTTCAGATAGCTCGCAAGCTCGACTAGGGCGCCATCCGCTTTGCTCCCAGCGAGCATCTCAAGTACATAGCTTGGGCGATCCCCCTCCCAGGTGTCTTCTGTGGGGAAGCCAAACTCAGAAAGGGTGAGGTCAATATCGCGCCACTCTTGTTTGCCGAGGGTTTCGGCAATCTGCTTCTTTCTCGAGAACGAGATCGGGCAGCTTGAGATGCGTCGGATGAAGCAGCAGAACGTGGGTCAAGACCACGCCCTGATCGCGCGCGTCCTCAGCGGACGTGGGCGAGGAATTGCCCGCAATCGGGCGGCCCTGAATAGGCTGATCCTGCATGGGAGCTGATACCTCCTGTGCCGGCCCCGGGGGCGTTAGCGCGCCGCCCGGGGCCCGTCTAGCTGCGAGGCCCTAGCCGCGTTCCGCGCGAGCAACAAGCTCCGACAACGGCATATCCAGCGCCGCCGCCAGCTTGACGAGATTCCGATAGCTCGGATTCCGCAGCCCACGCTCGATCTCGCTGACATAGGTGCGATGCATTCCGGCAAGGTCAGCAAGCCCCTCCTGGGAGAGACCATCGACTTCGCCACGCCGCGCCCGTATTGCTTCGCCAAGAGCCTGTAGAGCCTCCTCCGGCACGCGCTGAGCGTGCCATTCAGATTATTATAAGTCTACAGGATATAAGTGTCTTCATCAACTCTCCGAGGGGGCTCACCACGACTCGTGACCGGAAATTGCGCATTGCCGAGGCCGGCCAAGGGGAGAGCCTCGACGCCCGACGCCTTGTCCGTCCAAATGCGTAGGCTGCGCGCCGTGAGCAACTGCAAGTCCGAGGAGGATGTCAAGGTCAAGTTCCTCCTCCCCTACCTTCGTGACCGCGGCTACAAGGACGCCTGCGTGCGCTTCGAGGAGGCCATCAAGGTTCAAGAGGGCCGCAAGGAGAAGACGATCTTCGCGGACGCGGTTGTATACGCCTCACCGAAAAGCAAAGCCCCTCTGGTCTTGTGCGAGACAAAGGC
>DASUNJ010000812.1:0-21763 GCA_036277235.1 Thermoanaerobaculia bacterium
AGGGGAAGGGGGAGTAGGGAGGGACATAAAGGACGTCAAGGACATCAAGGACAGCAAGGACGGGCTCCCTCTTCTCCCTCTCCCGCGCAGCGGGGGAGGGTTGGGGAGGGGGTTCCGGTTTTTCACCTACAATCCCCCGCATGCCACGCTTCCGCATCGCCCTCTCCTAGGAAGACTTCAAGTTCTCCGCAGCCCACTTCACGCTCTTCTCGGGAGGCCGGGCGGAGCTCCTCCACGGCCACAACTACCGCGTCCGGGTGGAGATGTCGGGGAGCGAGCTCGACGAGGAGGGGCTCCTGGTCGACCTGGATTCGTTCAAGAAGAAGCTGCGCGGGATCTGCGCCGGCCTGGACAGCCGCACCCTTCTCCCGGGAGAGAGCCCCCGGCTGGACTGGAGGCGCGAGGATGGGGCGATCGAGGTCCGGTGCGGGGAGAGGATCTACCGCTTTCCCTCCGACGACACGCTGGTGCTCCCGATCGCCAACACCTCCATGGAGCTGCTCGCGCGGATGATCTGGCGCGATCTCGCGGGCAGCCTCGAAGGCTCGCGGGTGGACCTCCTGGCCGTGTCCGTCGAGGAATCCTCCGGCCAGCGCTGCTGGTTCGAAGACCGGATCTAGACCTTCATCTCCCGGCCCTTCCAGCTCGCCAGCCGCCCGCGGCGCCGGTCGGCCGCTCCCAAGGAGAGAAGGGCTGCCAGCAGCACGGCGTCCAGAGGATAGAGCAGCCCGTAAACCGAGCCGGAGCGCAGGACGATCGAGGCCGCGGCGCCCGCGCTCCAGAGCAGGGCGGCCTCCAGCCAGCGGCCGGCCGCGAGGAATCCCGCCAGCGCCAGGACGGGGACGAGCAGGACCGTCAGGCTCGCGGCGAGGCTTCCCGGCGAGGGGCCGAAGATGCCGCCGAGGTTGCGCCGCCAGCCGCGCCAGGTCTCCCGGAAGCCCCGGTACATCCGCACCCGCAGCCCGGGCTCGCGGAAGAAGGCGGTCCGCGAGCCGCGCTGCCGCAGCCGGGTGACGATCGCCACGTCGTCGATGGCTTCGCTGCGCACCGTCTCGAACCCGCCGGCCGCTTCCCAGGCCTCCCTCTTCAGAAGGATGAACTGGCCGTTCGCCACGGCCGGCCCGCTGCCGGAAGCCGCTGCCTTCCAATCCCCGAGGAGGACGTCGAGCAGCGCGAAGACCGCCGGGATGATCAGCCTCTCGCCGAAGCTTCGGCACTCCTGGCTGCCGGCCAGGGAGACGGCGTCCAGGTCTCCATCCCGCGCCGCGGCCAGGGCGCGGGAGAGCAGGCCGGGACCGTGGCGGGTGTCCGCGTCGGTGAGGAGGACCCAGGGGGTATCCACTCCCTGCCATCCCACCCAGAGCGCGTGGACTTTGCCGCGCCAGCCGTCGGGCAAGGGGCCGGCGTCGACCAGCTCCGCCCCGGGGTGCATCTGTACCAGATCTCGGGTGCCGTCCGTGGAGCCGTCGTCGATCACCCTCACCCGGGCATGGCCGAGGAGGGTCTCCAGGCAGTCGAGGACATTGGCCCGCTCGTCGCGGACCGGGAGCAGCACGGTGACGGTGCCCGGCGGGACGGGGGAGGGCGGGGGGAGCGGCGGCGCGCTCCGCCGCTGCTCCTCCGTCCTCAGCGCCAGCCCGAGAAGGCCGGCGGCAATACCGAGGGCAAAACTGAGGGCGAGGATGAGGAGAAGGGACACGCGGCTAGGCTTCGGCCGTCCGGGCGCTCAGCTTCTCTTCGACCTCCCCGGGCATGGGGAAGCGGCCGGACTTCTTCTTGGAGAAGAGCACCTCGTTGCCGACGGTGACCTCAAAGACGCCTCCGGAGCTACGCACGAGCTCGGGGTCGATGCCGAATTTCTTCTGGAGATCCGCCGCCAGACTGGCGGCGCGGGGGTAGTAGTTTCACACTCCGCAGTATTCGATCCTCACGTGGGCCATGGCTTTCCTCCTTTTCCTGGACGATTCTACGACAGTGCATCTGCCTCTGCTCGCAGCCCCCAGAGGCTTGCTCTGCAGGTCCTGGACCATCTCTGGATTCGCGTGTTGAAGAGAGGAATGAAGGTTCCGGAGGCCATGTTGGTTACTATAAGTGCGCGAGCGGGGGGAAACGGGACAAGGAACGAACATTTCCCTGGATTTTGCGTATAGCGCGGAGTAGAATCGAGATTGTTCAACCATCGCTCTCCTGGGAAAGCGGGACAAGACAGAGGCGAGCGGTAAAAAGGGTGTCCCGGTCAGCTCTGGTGAAGGCACTTAGACATACAACAGTTGGAAACTGCCAAAGCTCCAAGGCTGCATCCGGGCGCGGCGGCAGATAACTTTATGAGGCTGTCATAACGTCATGACCCTTGGAGGCAAGAAAATGAAAGGCGAGGCGCCTACGATGTCGTCGAAAGAAATGGCCCAGATCCGGCAGAACCTCGAGGGGACTCCGGACATCGAGGAGGCAGCGGAGCTCATGAACCTGGCCGGGAACTCGACCCGGCTCAAGCTCCTCTATCTTCTCGACAACATGAAGGAGCTGTGCGTGTGCGATCTGGCGGAGATGCTCGGGGTGTCGGTTTCGGCCGTCTCCCAGCACCTGGCCAAGCTCAAGGCTTACGGCCTGGTGGCTCCGCGTCGCGACGCCCAGACCATCTACTACCGTCTGACGGAGCACGGCTTCAACGCCAAGCTCCGCGAGCACTTCTTCAAGCAGTTCCAGGTCTGAGGCTGACCCCTCTAACCGAAAGTACCGCGAGCGGCCGGCGACGGCCGCTCGTTTTGTTTTACCCGGATCAGAAGGCCGGCTTCACGGCCATCAGGATGACCAGGATGACGATCAGGGTGGCGTCGATGTGGGGGAGCGTGCCGGCGAGCTTGCCCGGCGCCCCTCCGGTCCGCGCCCGGCGCAGGGCCGGAAGCTGGATGAAGAGGATGCTGACGAGCAGCACCAGGTAGAGCGCGAGCGATCCCTGGACCCAGCCGAGGTCGAAGCCGAACTTCCGTATCCCCAGCAGGGCGAAGCCGAGGATGCCGGCGAGGATCACGCCCGGCACCGAGAAGACCGTGTGGAGGCGCGACAGCAGGGCGTAATCGGAGGTATCTCCTCCGGAGCGGCTCCGCTTGAAGTAAGCGCGCAGCACGACGCTGCCGAAGACCCCCGCCGCCAGCCAGAGCGCCACGATCTCGTGCAGCGCCTTCATCCAGAAGTAGGCATTGTCGCCCATACAGATTTCCTCCCCTTGGTCGGCGGGACTCTATCGTAGAATGCCGCGCGGGAGGGAGGACCCCTTATGAGCCAGCATCCGCGTCCGACGTTCACCTGGCTGGGACATGCGACCGTCCGCTGCGACCTGCCCGGCGGCGAGGTCGTCCTGATCGATCCGTGGGTGACCCAGAACCCGTCCTGTCCCAAGGAGAACAAGAGCTTCGACCGGCTCGACGCCATGCTCATCACGCACGCCCACTTCGACCACATGGGCGACGCCGTCGAGCTGGCGAAGAAGCACAAGCCGGGCAAGGTCGTCGCCAACTTCGAGATCTGCAACTGGCTGGGGACCAAGGGAGTCGCGAACGGCTCGGCCATGAACCTGGGCGGCTGCCAGGATGTGCTCGGCATGCAGGTCGCCATGGTCCGGGCCGACCACTCCTGCGGGATCTCGGACGGCGACCAGATCCTCTACGGCGGCACGGCCGCGGGCTACGTGGTGCGGCTGCCGGAGGGCTATACCTTCTATCACGCGGGCGACACGGCCCTGTTCTCGGACATGCAGCTCATCGGCGAGATGTACCGGCCCGAGCTGGCCTTCCTGCCGATCGGCGATCTGTTCACCATGGATCCGATGCAGGCTGCCCGGGCCTGCCGCTACCTCGGAGTGCGCCACGTGATCCCCATCCACTGGGGCACCTTCCCGCCCCTGACCGGCACCCCCGAGAAGCTGATCAAGGCCCTGGAAGACAACGGGACCAACTGCAAGGTGATCGCGTTGAAGCCGGGGGAGAAGTATTAGAAGCGGACCCCGGCGCCGACGCCTACGAACCAGTCGGGGTCCGCGTCGTTGAGGCCGGTCCCCACCCGGGCGTCGACCTGCAGGTCGTTGTTGATCAGAAACGTGATGCCGCCGTTCACGTAGTGGGTGGACGGCCCGTCGTCGGTCTCCTCGGAGAAGCCGTACCACTCCAGGAACGAGCCCAGCCGGTCGGTGATCGACAGGCTGCCGCTCAGGGTTGCCCCGAGCTGATGGAGCCGGTCGGCACCATCCACGGCGTAGACGTAGTTGAGGTTGGAGCTGAGGGAGAAGATCGGGGTCAGCTCCCACGCGAAGGCGAGCTTGCCCTCGGGGACCCACTCGTCCTCGGTCAGCCCCTCGTCGCCCGCGGGGATCGAGGTCGAGACGATCAGCGAGACGGCCGGCTGCCCCGGCGCGAGCTCTCCAGGGTCGTCCGTGAAGCGCACCTTGATGCCGACCGAGGGGTCCTCGAGCCCGGAGAATTCGTCGAACGGAGTCTCGACCCGGCCGTAGGAGCCGAGGCCGAGCCGCGTTTCCCAGCGCTCGCCCGTGCCGATGCGGACCAGCAGCTCGCCGAAGCTGGTGGCGTCCTCGTCCTCGACGCGGCTCAGGGTCGTGCCCCCTTCGACCTGGAAGTGGCCGCGGGGCAGGGTCGCGGTGCTCTCGGTGAAGTCGGGACGGTCGGTGACGAGAGGCTCCTCGAGCCCCGACCAGCCTTCCTGAGCTACGACCGCAGTATTGGCGAAAGTGCCTAGCAACAATCCTGGCAGGGCCAGAACGAGTATCCGGCTTCGCATCTCTCTCTCCTTTTCCCCTACAGTTTATGCGCAAGCTGCGCGCGCCCGGACGTCTCCAGCACCTCGGCCCCCTTCGGAGTCAGCCGCAGGCCGCCGCCCTCCCGCTCCACCATGCCCGTGCGGAGCAGCCCGGACAGGACCGTCCGCAGGCGCCGCGCGCTCCATCCGAACCGCCGCTCCAGCGTCGCCGTGGGCACCACTTCGCCCTCCTTGCGCAGGTGGAGGAGCAGGAGCTGGCCGGACAACCGCCGGCCCATCTTGCGGAGCTGGACCATCCGCGCCAGCAGTCCGTGACTGGGCGAGAGCAGCAGCGCCGCCACGAACAGCAGGCCGGCGACGCTCGCCATGGCCCCGGCGATGGACACGTCCAGGGCCCGCGCCGCGCCGTAGCCGAGCAGCGCCGAGGCGATCCCCGTCCCGACGGCCAGCCCCAGCATGGTGCCGAGCCGGTCGGTGAGCAGGTAGGCGGTCGCGGGCGGCACCACCAGCATGGCCACCACCAGGATCGCGCCGACCGATTCGAACGCCCCGACCACCGTCACCGAGACCATGCTCATCAGCAGGTAGTGGAGGAGGACCGGCGAGAACCCCAGCGCGGCCGAAAGACCGGCGTCGAACGTCGAGAGCTTGAGCTCCTTGAAGAAGACCAGCACGAAGAGCAGGTCGAGGAGCAGCACCGCGCCATTGACCCAGAGCGCCTTGGCGCCGAGATTGACCCCGCCCATCATCAGCGTGTCCCAGGGAGCATAGGCGATCTCGCCGTAGAGGACGCAGTCGAGGTCCAGGTCCACCTGCGCGGCGTAGCGGCTGATCAGGATCACCCCGAGCGAGAACAGGGCCGGGAAGACCACGCCGATCGAGGCGTCCTCCTTCAGTCTCCGGCTGCGGTTGAAGAGCTCCACCAGCATGACCGTGAGCACGCCGAGCGCCCCGGCGCCGAGCACCATCGGCAGGGCCGAGCGCGAGCCGGTCACCAGGAAGGCGATGACGATGCCCGGCAGCACGGCATGGCTGATGGCGTCGCCCAGCAGGGCCATCTTGCGCAGCACCAGAAAGGTGCCGATCAAGGCGCAGCTCGCCGCGACGCAGCTAGCCACGAGAAGGATGACCAGGGTCGGGCTCATGACGCGGCCCTCCTGGCAGGAATCGGACTGCCGTGGGGATCGACCGTGGGGAAGCCGAGGGCTTCTTCCAGCTCCGTCACGGCGGTCTCGGTCAAGGCGTGCTCCATGGCCTCCGCGTCCCGGTGGACGTGATCGCTCGGCAGCTCCAGGCGCCGGCTCAGGTAGACCTCCCAGATGCGGTGTTTGCGCACCACCTGCTCGGCCTCCTTGCGGCCGTCATCGGTCAGGCGCAGGGAGTCGCCGGTCCGCTCGGCCAGCCCTTGGGCGACCAGCGGACGCGCGCTCCGGGCCAGCTCGCGGCCGGTCTGGCCGCGCAGGCCCATCAGGTGCGGCCAGGTCAGAGCCGTCTGCCAGTCCGCCCTGCGCTCGCCCAGCAGGTAGAGGTCCTTGAGCAGGTTCTCGCGCCGGATGCGCTCGGCCACCTGGCGCTCGCGCAGGCGCGCCCAGAGGATGCCGCGCTGGGGGGCGAGGAGCAGCGAGACGATCAGCACGCTGCTGGAGACCAGGACGATCACGGGTCCGGTGGGCAGCTTGGCCATCGAAGCGCTGACCAGCGAGCCCGCCGCTCCCGCCGCCGCGCCGATCCCCGCGGAGAGCAACAGCATCGCGCCCAGCCGGTCGGTCCACTGGCGGGCCGCCGCCGCCGGGGTGATCAGGGTCGCGACGATGAGCACGACTCCCACGGTCTGGAGGCCGACCACCACGACCACCACCAGCAGCAGGGTGAGGAGCACCTCCATCCGGCGCATGGGCAGGCCCAGGCTGGAGCCGAACTCGCGGTCGAAGGAAAGCAGCTTGAACTCCTTGTAGAAGATCAGGACGAAGGCGACCACGATCGCTCCCAGCACCGCCATCACCTTGAGGTCTTCCTCGACCAGCGTGGCGGCCTGGCCGAAGAGGAACTTGTCGAGGCCGCTCTGGTTGCCCGCGGGCAGCTTCTGGATGTAGGTCAGGAGCACGATCCCGATGCCGAAGAAGACCGAGAGGACGATGCCGATGGCCGAATCCTCCTTGATCCGGCTCCAGCGCACGGTCGCGAGGATCAGGAGCGAGCCGATCAGGCCCGCGATCAGGGCGCCGAGGAACAGCGGGAGGGGCGACTTGGTGCCGGTGATCAGGTAGGCGATGCAGACCCCCGGCAGGGCGGCATGGGCGAGCGCGTCGCCGAGCAGGCTCTGGCGCCGAAGCAGCGCGAAGCTCCCCAGGGTGCCCGCGAGGGCGCCGAGCAGGGTCGCCCCGATCAGGACGTTGCGGGCCGTGAAGGTCAGCTCCATGCCCTACTCCTTGCCGCCCGATTCCAGGGATCTCTTTTGAAGGAGCGCCTCCGTGGCCTGGGTGAGCACGGTCAGCTTGCCGCCGTAGGTGCGCTGCAGGGTGTCGGCGTTGAAAGTCGAAGAGATCGGGCCGGCGGCTACCAGGCGCATGTTGAGCAGCACCACGTGATCGAAGTACTCGGCGACCGTCTGAAGGTCGTGATGGACGGCGATCACCGTGCGGCCCGAGGCGCGCAAGTCCTTGAGCAGGGTGAGGATGGCCCGCTCGGTGGTGGCGTCGACGCCGGCGAACGGCTCGTCCATGAGATAGAGGCGGGCATCCTGGGCCAGGGCGCGGGCGAGGAAGACGCGCTGCTGCTGGCCGCCCGAGAGCTGGCTGATCTGCCGGTTGGCGAGGTCGCGCATGCCGACCTTCTCCAGGCAGGCGAGCGCGGTCTCCCGGTGGTGCTTCGATGGCCGCCGGAGCCAGCCGATGCGGCCGTAAAGGCCCATGGTCACCACGTCCAGGGCGCTGGTGGGGAAGTCCCAATCGACGCTCTCGCGCTGCGGCACGTAGCCCACCCAGGAGCGGCGGCGCTCGTACGGCTCGCCGAAGATCTGCACCCAGCCGGTCACGAGCGGCACCAGGCCCAGGATCGCCTTGAGCAGCGTGCTCTTGCCGGCGCCGTTCGGCCCCACGATGGCGATCAGCTTGCCCTCGGGGAGAGCGAGGTCCACGTCCCAGAGCACCGGCTGGGTGCGGTAGGCGACCGTGAGGTCGTGGACCTCGATGGCCGGCACGCCAGGTGCCGCATCCGGGACGATCTCGACGATCTTCGGCTTCGGATTCATCTCATCACCTCAAGGCATTCACGATGGTCGTGACGTTCGCACGAACCATACCCGGGTAGGTCCCTGCCGGCGAGTTGGCAGCGCCCAGCGAGTCGGAGTAGAGCTGGCCGCCGATGGCTACTTCATGTCCGCGCGACCGCACCGCGGCCTGCACGGCCTCGATGGAGCGCCGCGGCACGCTCGCCTCCACGAAAATGGCCGGGACCTTCTTGTCCACCACCAGGCTCACCACTCGGTCCACGTCCTTCAAACCGGCCTCGGAGAGCGTGCTGATTCCCTGGATGCCCACCACCTCCATGCCGTAGCGCCGGCCGAAGTAGCCGAAGGCGTCGTGCGCCGTGACCAGGATGCGCTGCGGCTCGGGCACGGTCAGGATCTGTTCCTTGACCCAGGCGTCGAGCTCGGTCAGCTCCTTCTCCAGGGCCGCGGCGTTGGCCTGGAACTCCGCCGCGTGCTCGGCGTCGAGGGCGGAAAGCTCGCGGACGATCGGTCCCAGGGTCTGCGCCCACATGGAGACGTCGAACCAGACGTGCGGATCGTACTGCCCGAGGAACTCGGGCGGCTCGCGCAGCAGGTCCTGGGGGACCTCCTCGGTGACCGCGACCACGGGGCGGGTGCGGGCCATCTTGGTCAGGATGTCGCCCATCTTCCCCTCGAGGTGGAGCCCGTTGTAGAGCACCAGGTCGGCCTCCGAGATCCGGCGGACATCGCTCTCGCTCGCCTTGTAGAGGTGGGGATCGACCCCGGGGCCCATCAGCGCCTCGACCTTGGCATGCGGCCCGGCGATCCGCTGGGCGACGTCCCCGATGATCCCGGTCGTCGTCACGACGCGCAATGGTCCTTCAGCTCCAGCGGGGGCATCGCTGCCGCCACAGCCCGCGAGGAGCAAAGCAGATACGATAAGGTAAAGCGGGAGTTTTGACATGCCAAAATCTTGCTCCTGGTCCTGTGAAATGTCAAGTGGTAGTCTTAAGCCATGCCGACGAGCACCGTCGAGGACTACCTCAAGTGCATCCTGCTGGAGCAGAGAGACCCGGACAGCCTGGTCTCGATGGGGCAGGTCTCGGCCGCTCTCAAAGTGGCGCCCGGCACCGTGACGGCCATGGTGAAGACCCTGGCGGACAGCGGGCTGGTATCCTATGAGCCCTACAGCGGAGTCCGGCTGACGCCCTCGGGCCGGCAGCTCGCGGCGCACGTCCTGCGGCGTCACCGCCTGGTCGAGCTCTTCCTGGTCAAGGTGATGGGAATGGACTGGAGCGAGGTCCATTCCGAGGCCGAGGAGATGGAGCACGCTGTCTCGGACCGGCTTGTCGACCGGATGGACGAGATGCTGGGCTACCCCTCGGTCGATCCGCACGGCGATCCGATCCCGGACATCCACGGGGTCATCGAGCTGCCGGAAAGGCCGAGCCTGCTCACCTGCGAGTTGGGGGAGCAGGTGCGGGTGGCCCGCGTGGCCGACCAGAGCCGCGAGTTCCTACAACTCCTGGAGCGCCGGAACCTGAAGCCGGGCAGCACCCTGACGGTCGACCGCCGCGACGAGGCCGCGGACACGGTCGAGCTGCGCCGGGAGGGGGGCGGGGAGGTCAGCCTGGGCTTCCGTGCGGCGTCGAAGATCTTCGTAGAGCCCGCGTAGCTCCGGTTCGAGCCGCAGCCGCTCCGTGCCAGGCGCCGATCGCTCCACGCGGAGCGATAGCCGCTCCACGCCGAGCAACGGTTGCTCCAAGCGGAGCAGGGGTCGCTCCACGCTGAGCAGAGATCGCTCCACGCCGAGCGGCCATTCCTCCGAGCGGAGCGGAGGTTGCTCTAGTTGGAGCGGCCGTCGCTCCGCGCCGAGCAGCGTTCGCTCAGGCCCGAGCGGGGGTTGCTCCAGGGGATCCCTTCGCAGCCCTGGCCTTGTTGGTGGCGGGGAGCGTGGGCCGGCAAGATGCCGGCGGTCCCAGGGAAAAAAGACGTGCGGCGTCGAAGAATCTTCTCGGAGTCGGCCTGAGTGGCTCGCGCTGTGCGCGAACGGCTCGGACACGAGATGAACGGCTCGGATGCTGCGCGAACCGCTCGCGCGCGAGATGAATCGCTCGGGCATTGCGCGAACCGCTCGCGCACAAGATTTGGCCGCTCAAGCATTGCGCGAGCCGCTCGCGCACGGGATGAACCGCTCGCGCAGGAGATTAGGCGCTCGCGCGCAAGAATAGGCGCTCACGGAGGGGCGGGGGCTTCTAACTCACCCGGAACCACCGCGCCCGAGCCAGCAACCCCAGCCTTGACAGCACGCCGAGCTGCGGCGGCGTTTGCAGGAGCCCGGCGTCCCCATCCTCGATCTGGGTCAACAATCGCAGCGAGGCCAGCAGGCAGAAGACCGCGGCGCGCCGGTAGCCGGCGGGGAGGTCGAGCAATCCCCGTGGCGAGCGCAGGAGGCGGGGGCGGAGGCGGAGGCATTCCCGTTGCGCGGCTTCGAACAGCCGTTGCGGGTTCGGATCGGCCCAGTCGTCCGGCATCTCGCTGACGGCCAGCGGGTTGCGCTTGCCCTGCACCTCCGAGCCGAGGGTCTGGAGGGAGCGGAGGCGGACCAGGGCTCCTGCGAAGGCGTTGACCTCGTCCGGGGGCGACGTTCCCAGCAGGGCGGTCGCCACGGCCCGGGCCAGGCGCTCAGCCTCGGCGTCGGCTTCCTCGGGAGTGGCGGAGCGGGGACGGGTGGCTCGGCGGCGGGCGCAGGCGGCAATTTCATCCAGGGCTTCGACGGGCCAGGCGCGGCGGCGCTGTTCCCGTGCCATGCGCACGAAGACCGGCTGCCCGATCGGCTGGCCGCCGAGGACCGATTCCAGGGTGAACTGCCAGCGGTTGATCTGCGCGAGGCGCTCGCCCTCGACGCCGCGCTGGCGCGCAAAGTCGAACAGGGTGAAGGTGTAGGCCAGGAGCACCTGGACGCGCTGCCGGTCGAAGACCGGGAGGAGCACCAGGGCGGGCGCGAAGTCGCCCAGGAGGTTGCGCGCGACCTCCGCGCACAGAGCCAGGGCGCGCTCCTCGTCGAAGTCCTCGTCCGGCCGGCGGATCTCCTGGTCGAGGCGGCTGTGGGGGCTGCGCTCCTGGTTCTCGCGGAGGTTCGGGCGTTCTACATCCACCGTTCCCGCCGTCCCGGAAGACTACGCCAGCAGCCGGAGGAGCTCGCGCTGGGGCTCGCCGCCGGTGATCTCCGCGCCGTCCTCGGTGAGGGCGACGTTGATCTCGCTCCGCACCCCGAAATCGCCCGTGAGGTAGATCCCCGGCTCGATGGAGAAGCCGGTCATGGGCAGGAGCTGCCGCGTGTCGTGCGTCTCCAGGTTGTCCATGTTGGCGCCCTGGCCGTGGTCGGAGGTGCCGATGGAGTGGCCGGTGCGATGGATGAACCGCTCCCCGTACCCTGCCTTGCGGATGACCTCGCGGGCGGCGTCGTCGACTTCGAACCCGCGCACCGGCTGGCCGGGGAAGCGGCTGCGCACCAGCTCCCAGGCCGCGTCCCGCCCTCCGGCCACGATCCCGAAGATCTCCTGCTGCTTGTCCGTGGGCGCCGCGTCGCAGACCCCGCACCAGGTGATGTCCGCGTAGACGCTCCCCGCAGCTTTCTCCTTTGCCCAGAGGTCGATGAGGAGGAAGTCCCCTTTCTGGATCGGCGAGCTGTGGTCCGGCCCCGGCTGGTAGTGGGGGTCGGCACTGTGGGCGTTGACGCCGACGATGGGATCGGCCTCGGCCCACAGGCCGACCTGCTCGAAGGCGTCCAGGATGAAGCGCTGCACCGCGTACTCGTCGATCTGGTCGCCGCGGCGCAGGGCGTCGCCCACGCGGTTGAACGCTTCCAGCGCGATCCGGTGGAGGTGGACGTTGGCGCGGCGGTGCCCTTCGAGCTGCTCCTGCGACCAGGTGGCGGCGAAGCGCTGTGCGAGGTCGGCGGAAGTGGCGAGCTCGATGCCGGCGGCTTTCAGGAGGTCGGCCGTGCCGGCGTCGAGGCGCGAGACCGAGGGCAGCTCGTTGTTGGGGCTGTACTGGGCGGCCAGCCGGCCGAACCCGGAGACCAGCTCGCCGAACTTCTGACGGTGCTCCTGCCAGGTGGTGTAGCTGGTCTTGGAGCCCGGCAGGTGGTCGAGCATGGCCGGCTCCAGCCCGTGGACGAGCTTGCGCGGCTCACCCTCGCGCGGCACCAGGTAGTAGCAGCGGCGGGTGACCAGCTTCCCCTCGCCCGACAGCCCGAGCAGGTCGAGCCCGATCGGGTCGTTGTGCTGGAAGCAGTTGAAGAACCACCCTTCGACGCCGGCGTCGGCCAGGGCGGACTGGATCTCGGGTATCCGTTGGGCAAGCATGGCACGCTCCTCCTGAACGGCCGCATGCTATCAGTCTCCTTGAGGTCTGCTACCCTCTCCCCGGCATGAGACTTCTTCTCGCCCTGCTCGCCTTTCTCCAGACAGTCCCCATTCCCCAGGGCCGCCTGGTCTGCGAGGTGCCGGTGCGCAAGATCCTCCTCTCCGAGCTGGGCCTCCCCGAGGGGAGCCGCCCGCGGGACATGGCCCTGACCAAGAGCAAGATCTGGATCCTGTTCGAGCCCGCGCTGCTCGTCGAGCTCCCCCGGCAGGCGAAGGAGCTGCAGGAGATGGAGGAAGAGATCGAAATGGTCTACGGCGCCAAGGGGGACGTCTGGGAGACGCTCTCCGTGAGCCCGCGCGACGGCTCCCTCTGGCTTGCCTCGTCGACGGCGCCGCGCCTCTGGCACAAGCCTCCGCTCGGCAGGGTGCGGCCGGTGCGCGTCGCCCAGGCGAAGGAGGGGGGCTTCCGCGACGTCGTCGCCCGGTGGGACGGTATCTATATAGCTCCCACTTCCTGCAACGGCAGCTCGGTGTGGCGGGTCGATCCCTCGGGCAAGCTCCTCGGGACGGCCCTGCCCCAGACGGCGTGCCCGCCCGTGGACCTGGAGACCGACTGGAGCGGCAGCGCCTGGGCCCTGCTCCCGGAGACCGGGGAGACTTTCACCCTGAGCTCGGGCGACCGCTGGGCTCCGGGCCAGCCTTCCAGTCCCTGGCCACAGCGCGCCGGTCCCTTCCGCGGCTGGTTCTTCTGGGGTACCGAGCCGGTTGGAATGGGAGGAGAGGAGGAGACGGTTCTGGTTCGAGGGGGTGGGCCGTTCCGGGAGGACTGCGGCGCGGGCAACCGCCTCCTCCGGGTCGCGGGCGATTCCCGCGGCTGGGCCGCCCTCACCCGCGACTGGCTGCTCCTCGGAGAGCACGCGGTAGAATCCCCTGCTGAGTGAAGCGCAACCACAGGAGCCACCTCATGAACCGAACCCATCGCGCGCTGGCCATCGCGCTCTGCCTCGTCCTGGCCCTGGCCGCCACCGCCCATGCCGTGGGCGAAGGCCGGATCATCGGCACGGTCACGAACCCCGAGGGCAAGCCCCTCCCGGGCATCAAGATCACCCTCACCCGCCCTGGCACCAACTACAAGCAGGAAAAGGTCACGGACAACAACGGCAAGTTCACCATCCTGATCCTGGACGCCACGCAGGAGTACGTCCTCCAGATGGAGAAGGCGGGGTACGACCCCTACCAGGAGACGATCAAGCCCAAGCCGTCGGACACCCTCCGCCTGACCTACACCCTGACCGAGACCGCTCCGCAAGCCGCCACCGGGCCGAGCGAGGAGGAGGTCAAGAAGATCGAAGGGGAGAACGCAGCCGTCGCGGCCTTCAACGAGGGCGTCACCTCGCTCCAGGCGAACAACCTGCCTGCCGCGGAGGTCAAGTTCAAGGAGGCCACGACCCTCAATCCTTCCCTGGCGCCCGCGTTCGGCGCCCTCGCCGAGGTCTATGCCGAGCAGAAGAAGCACGCCGAGGCGTTGGCCGCCGCCGACCGCTACCTGGAGCTGGAGCCGGGCGCGGTCCGCGGTCTGAAGGTACGCTTCGACGCCGCCCGGGGCCTGGGCGACAAGGAGAAGCTCGGCCCGGCGCTGGAGGCCCTGGTCGCCGCCGACAAGAGCCGCGAGACCGCCGTCCGCATCTACAACCTGGGCGCCGAGACCTCCCGCGCCGGCGACCGCGACGGTGCCGTCGCCTATTTCAAGCGCGCCGTCGAGGTCGATCCCACCCTCGACCAGGCCTACACCGCGATGGGCCAGGTTCTGCTCGTCAAGAAGAGCTTCAAGGAGGCCGCCCAGGCCGTGGAGCCCGTGCTGGCGCGGAACGCCAAGAACCTGGAGGCGTTGACCATCCGCTACGAAGCCCTGAAGGCCGCGGGCGACAAGGCGGGGGCGACCGCTGCGCAGGAGGCCATGAAGGCCGCGCAGGCCTCGATGAACCCGGAAGACCTGTACAAGCAGGGAGTCGCCCTCTACAACGCGAACAACATGGTCGACGCGGTCGCGGCCTTCGCGATGGCGCTCACCGTCGACCCCAAGCACGCGAAGTCGCACTACATGCTCGGCCTGGCCTATGCCAGCACCGACGCGGCCAAGGCCAAGGAGCACCTCACGAAGTTCCTGGAGCTGGCGCCCAACGATCCGGACGCCGCGCAGGCCAAGGAGATGCTGACCTACCTCAAATAGGTCCCTGAGCCGGCAACCGGAGGAGAGCTTCGCAGCCCGGCCCCGGCCGGCGGTTCTCCAGGGTGAGCGTGCCGCCGTGCGCCTCGGCGATCTGGCGCGACAGCGCGAGGCCGATGCCGGTGCCCGCCGGCTTGGTGGTGTAGAAGGGGACGAAGAGGTTGTCCGGGTTCGCGATGCCCGGGCCTTCGTCCTCGATGCGCACCTCGATCCACCCGCCAGGACCTCCATGGGCCTTCCAGCCGATCCCCACGCCGCCCCGGGTCTCCAGGGCGGCGTCGACCGCATTGCGCAGCAGGTTGATCAGGAGCTGCTCGAGCTGGTCCGCATCTCCCTGGAGGATGACGGCCGGGCCGCGCTCGACGTACACCGGCAGCCGGGCCTCGAGCCCCGCCACGCGGCGGATGAGCGCGGCGAGGTCGACCGGCGCCAGGTTGGGGTGGGGCAGCCGGGCCAGGCGCGCATAGGCGGCCATGAAGCGGCTCAGCGCCTCGGCGCGGTTGCCGACGATGTCCAGGCCGTTCCGCATGTCCTCCTCCCAGTCGTGCGGCCGCGGCCGGCGCCCGAGCAGGCCCGCCAGGGTGGAGGCCATGGAGCGGATCGGCGCGAGCGAGTTGTTGAGCTCGTGCCCCAGCACCCGCAGCAGGCGCTTCCAGGCCTGCCGCTCCTCCTCGCGCAGGGTCTCGGTGAGGTCCGAGATGACCAGCAGCGCGTGCGGCAGGCCCTGCTCGCGAAAGGCGCTGCGCCGGATCTCCCAGCGGCCGAAACCGCCCGGGAAGGTCTTTGCCACGATGCGCCGGACCGGCGCTTCCTCGAGCACGTCGGCGAGCCCCAGGTCCGCGGCCTCCCGGCCCAACAGGCGGTCCGCGGGCTCGGCGAGCAGCAGCTCCCCCGCCCGGTTCACGAGCTGCAGCCGGGCCTCGTCGTCGAACGCGAACACCGCCACGTCCACCTCCTCCATGACCCGGTTGAGCAGGGCCGTGGCTTCCAGGGCACCCAGGCGCTGCTCGCGCAGCGTCTCGCCGATGGCGTTGATCTCCAGCATGACCTGGCCCAAGGCGTCGAGGGCGTCGGCCTCCTCCAGATGGCGGGGCAGGCGCGCGCGCTGGGAGAAGTCCCCTTCGCGCACGGCGTGGAGGAGGTTCGACATCGTCTGGAGGGGACGGACCACGTTCCGCCAGAGGTTCTCGGCGAACCACCACCAGGCCGCCGCGAGCGCCGCGGTGAGGATCCACTGCATCCGCGGGCTGTAGGGGCCGAGCCAGAGCAGCAGGAGTGCGGCCGCGGTGCCCGGCAGGCCGACGGCGAGCGCCAGCAGGAGGATGCGCGTCTCGAAGGAGAGCGGCCGGAAGTATCGGAGCCAGCTGAGCCGGCGGGAGGCGTCAGAGTCCATGCTTTTCCAGGCGCCGGTAGAGCGCGCTCCGGGAGAGCCCCAGGGCATGGGCGGCCTGGCTGACATTGCCGCCGTAGCGGGCGAGCGCCTTCTGGATCAGCACGCGCTCGACATCCTCCAGGGGCAGGTCTTCCAGAGTGGTCCCCCCAGGAGCGGAGGAGGGCTGAAGCCCCAGGTCGCGAGCCCGCACCCGGTCCCCGGCAGCCATGAGCACCCCGCGCTCGATAGCATGGCTGAGCTCGCGGACGTTGCCGGGCCAGGGATGGGCGAGGAGCGCCGCGAGCGCTCCTTCATCAAAACCGCGCAGAGGCTTGCGATAGCGCCGGGCGTGCTCGTCGAGGAAGAGCTCGGCCAGCGGCACGACGTCGGCCCGGCGGGAGCGCAGCGGCGGCAGCGGGATCTCCACCGTGTTGAGACGGAAGAGGAGATCCCGCCGGAAACGTCCGGCCGCCACCTCGTCGCCCAGGTTCGAGTTCGTGGCCGAGAGGATGCGCACGTCGGCCCGCCGGGTCTTGGAGGAGCCCACGCGCTCGAACTCGCCGGTCTCGAGCACGCGCAGGAGCCTGGCCTGCTGGGGGAGCGTGACGTTGGCGATCTCGTCGAGGAAGAGCGTGCCACCGTCGGCCAGCTCGAAGCGGCCGACGCGGTCGGCCTTGGCATCCGTAAACGCTCCGCGCACGTGGCCGAACAGCTCGCTCTCGAAGATCGTCTCCGACAGGCCGCCGGTGTTGACCGTCACCCGGGGGCGCGCGGCCCGCGCCGAAACGGCGTGGAGGGCGCGGGCCACGACCCCCTTGCCGGTGCCGTTCTCGCCGGTGATGAGGACGTTCGCATCCGAGGGGCCGACGCGCTCGATCAGCTCCAGGACGGGGCGCATCTCCGGCGACTGGGCGACCAGTGTGGGGTGGCCGTCCTGGCGCAGCAGCTCGTTCTCGGCTTCGAGCCGCTCGCCGCGGCGCAGGGCACGGCCGAGCTCGACCTGGGTACGGAGGATGGAGAGGAGACGCGTGTTGTCCCAGGGCTTCTCCACGAAGTCGCGGGCGCCCTGGCGCATGACCTCGACCGCGAGGCTGACGCTGGCCCAGGCCGTGATGACGACGATGGGGAGGGTCTCGTCGAGCGCCCGCAGGCGGGTGAGGAGGTCGAGCCCTTCCTGGCCGGAGGTGGTGTCGCGGGTGTAGTTGAGGTCCATCAGGACCGCGTCGAGCTCGCGGCTGGTGACGGCCCGGATGACCTCGGCGGGCGAGGCGGCGGTCTCGGTGTCGTAGCCCTCGCCCTTCAAGAGAAGGCGGAGCGCCTCGCGGATCTCGCGCTGATCGTCGGCGATCAGGACGAGAGGACGGGGAGACGTTGGGGCGATGTCCGTCATCGCCCCAACTCTATACCTCCGTTAAACCGCGAAGCCTCTCTGCTCGAGCTCGCGCTGCTCGATCTGGCGCTGCACGCCCTGCTCTTCCTCGACGACGCGGCCGTCGAACAGGTGGATGGAGCGTCCGGCATAGCGGGCGAAGCGCGGGTCGTGGGTGACCATGCAGATCGTCGCGCCGTCCTTGTGCAGCTCCTCCAGCAGCTCCATGACCGACTCGCTGTTGCGCGAGTCGAGGTTGCCGGTGGGCTCGTCGGCGAGCAGGATCGACGGCTTGCCGACCACGGCGCGGGCCACGGCCACGCGCTGCTGCTGGCCGCCCGAGAGCTGCGACGGGTAGTGCTTCATGCGGTGCGACATGCCGACCCGCTCGAGGGCCTCCTGCACGCGCTCCTTGCGCTCCTTGGAGGCCATGCCGCGGTAGGTCAGCGGCAGCTCTACGTTCTCGTAGACCGTCAGGTCGCCGATCAGGTTGAACGCCTGGAAGATGAAGCCGATCTCCTGGTTGCGGATGCGGGCCCGCTCGGAGAACGAGAGGTCGGAGACCTCCTTGTTGTTCAGCACATACTTGCCGTCCGAAGGCGTGTCGAGCAGCCCGAGGATCGACAGCAGGGTCGTCTTGCCGCAACCGGACGGGCCGGCGATCGAAACGTACTCGCCGTTCCGGACCTCCAGGTGGATGCCGGAGAGGGCGTGCGTCTCGACTTCGTCGGTCAGGAAGACTTTGGTGACCCCGTCCAGATGGATGAGAGAGTCAGTGGCTGCGCTCATGATTCCTCCTCGATTCAGCGGCCGTTGGTTGCGGCGAAACGTTTCGTTCGGTTTCATTCAAGGCGAATGCGGTTGAAGCCGTCCTGCCCCGAGGTGTCCGACAGGATCACCTCGTCGCCGACTTCGAGGCCGCTCACAATTTCCATGGTCGTGACGGAGCTGCGTCCCAGCTTCACGGGCACGCGCACCGCCTCGTCGGTGCCCTTGACCAGCTTGAAGAGCTGGACGGTGTCGCCGCTCTGGCCGACGGCCGGGCGCCCGATGTAGAGGACGTTGTCCAGGCGGTCGAGCTGGATGGTGCCGTCCACGGACAGGTTCGGGCGGGCGCCCCTGGGGAGCGGCCCGTCGAAGGTGACGTCCACGATGACGCTCCCCTCCTGGGCCGACGGGGCGACGCGGAACACCCGGCCGCGCACGACGCCGTTGCGGGTATCGATGGAAGCCTGCATTCCCCTGACCACGTCGCGGGCCTGGCCCTCGGGGATGCGCAGCTCGGCTTTCAGGTTCTCCGGGCGGGCCACGCGGGCGAGGGTGGTGCCGGGGGTGACCCGCTGGCCCACCTGCATCGGCAGCTCCTGCAGCACTCCGGGGATGCCGGCCCGCACCTTGAGCGAGTCGAGCTGGCGCCGGCGCAGCCCATAGAGCGCCCGCATCTGGTCGACCCGGGCGCGCTGGGCCGCGAGCTGCGCCTGGTTGGAGCGCTGGCTCTGGCTGTAGCGCTGGCTTTCGATCTGGCTCTGCTTGGCCGACTGAACGGCGCGCAGGCGCGACCGCTTGAGGTTGATGTCGGGGATGATGCCCTCCTTGGCGAGGACCTCTTCGGCCTCGGCCTGGAGCTTGGCCTCTTCGGCGAGCGAGCTGGCAGCGCTGACCTGGGCCTGCTGGCTCAGGAGCTCGCTCTCGAGCTGGGCCCGCAGGTCCTCGAAATCGGCCTCGGCCGCCCGCAGCTGCGATTCGGCCTCGACGGCCGCCTGCTCCACCTCGGGATCGGCCAGCTCCAGCAGCACGGTGTCCGCCTGCACGGTCGCGCCAGGCAGAGCCGGAATCCTCTCGACCCGCCCCTCGACCGGCGCCGAGATCACCCGGATGTCCACCGGAACGAGCGTTCCGGGACCGCGCACCTCGAGCACCATGGCGCCGCGCTTCACGGAGTCGATCCAGAGCGTCTCGCGGCGCACGGGCGGAGCCGCCGGCTCGATCGTGCGGATGCCCAAAGTAATAAGAATGATGGCCGCCACGGCGCCCACCAGCATGATCGTTCTGCGCAAGCGTTGCTTCTCGGCGAAACCGGTCCTTGGCTTGTCCATGAGACCCCTACTACGCATCGGGCGTGCCAGAGGTTGCAAATCGGCGAAAGCTGTTCAGATAGAGTCACTTGAGATCTACAGTGGCGAGAGAGGCGGCCTGGTATCTGTCCGGTCGCGGAACGCCTGCGTCCCAGAACCGGACAGTGATTGATCCCGTTCCCCCTCTCCCCTGCCCTCTCCCCCGTGCCGGGGGAGAGGGGGTTTTCTCTGCTAGCCTTCGGTCATGAACACCGTCGAGCAGCATCGCCGGGCCTCGCCCCAAGTTCTCGGGTTCGTCGTGATCACGGTCAGCGACACCCGCACCTCCGGGGACGACGTGAGCGGACGCACGCTCTCGGAGATGGCCCGCGAGGCCGGGCACCGGGTGGAAGACGCCGTCCTGGTCCCTGACGAGGTGGCGGCGATCCGCGGCGCGGTGGAGCAGGTGCTGGCCCGGGAGGGGGTGGACGTGGTCGTCCTGACCGGGGGCACCGGCTTCTCGCCGCGGGATGTCACGCTCGAAGCCGTCGGTCCGCTCCTGCAAAGGCCGGTCGAGGGCTTCGGCGAGCTGTTCCGGATGCTCTCCTGGCAGCAGGTGGGCTCCGCGGCGATGCTCAGCCGCGCCGCCGCGGGCCTCGTGGGTTCCCAGGCCGTATTCCTCCTGCCGGGCTCGCCCAAGGCGGTTTCGCTGGCAATGGAAAAACTGATCCTGCCCGAAGCCGGACATCTGCTCGGGCAGGCAAGAAAAGCAGTCTGAGACGGCGGGCTAGCTCGCTTCCTGGTACGCGAGCTGGGTCTTCAACTGCTCGCGCACTTCGTCGATCTCGAGCTTGTGGTCCGTCGCCTTGTACAGCACCGCTCCCCGAGCCGAGCGGATCACCAGCCCGTGCTCCTTGAACCCCAGCCTCTTCGTCATCTCCGCCGCCTCCGGGGAGTTGGCGTCCAGGCTCTCGACCGTGACCTTCCCCGGGAACTCCTGCTCCAGCGAAGCCACGCCCGTCTGCGCTTGACTGCAATCCGTGCAGCCCGGCTTGTAGTAGTACGTGACCTGGAGTGTCTTGGGCTTCTGGGCGCAACCTGCGAGCAGGGCGACACCAAGGAGGAGGACGGGGATGATCGAGGCCGAAACTCGGAATCCTTGTTTCATGGCAAGCCTCCTATAACGCCTGCATCTTAGCACCTCGTGAGCAGGAGCGGTCCTGCTACCTCCTCCGGCCACGCAGCATCCTCCAGATGGCCAGGAGCACGAAAGACCCCAGGACGGCGATGACCAGGTTGCGCCAGTCCAGGCCCCCTCCCAGCCCGCCGAACCCCAGCAGGGTCGACAGCCACCCGCCGAGCAACGCTCCCACGACGCCGATGACGATGGTGACGATGCAGCCCCCTGGGTCCCGCCCCGGCATCAGCATCTTGGCGATGCCTCCGGCCAGCAGTCCCAGCACGATCCACGCAAGCAGGCTCATTCCCTCCATGGCGCGCTCTCCTTTCCGTCGTCCGGATTTTCGTGCCAGTCCCGTGCCAGGCGGGCAGGGCATAGAATGTCGCCGCCATGGAGACTGAACGCCCACGACTCTACCTGATCGACGGCTACTCGAACATCTTTCGCGCCTTCTACGCGATTCGCAACCTCTCGAACTCGCGGGGGGAGCCGACCAACGCCGTCTACGGCTTCGTGACCATGCTGCGCAAGCTCCTGCGCGAGGACAAGCCGGACCTCCTCGGCGTGGCCCTCGACGTGGGCAAGACCTTCCGCAGCGAGAGGTACGAGGAGTACAAGGCCAACCGCACCCCCATGCCCGAGGACCTCCAGAGCCAGATGCCCTGGATCCGCCGCGTCCTGGAGGCCTACCGCATCCCCATCCTGGAGCTCCTGGGCTACGAGGCCGACGACGTCCTCGGCTCCCTGGCCTGCCGCGCCGCCGAGGCGGGCTACGACGTGGTGCTGGTCTCGGCCGACAAGGACCTCATGCAGCTCGTGGAGCCGCACGTCTCCCTCTACCACACGGGCCGCACCAAGCTGTACGGCCCCAAGGACGTGGAGGAGGACTTCGGCGTGCCCCCTGACAAGGTGGCCGACGTCCTGGCTCTCATGGGCGACTCGATCGACAACATCCCGGGCGTGCCCGGCATCGGCGAGAAGGGGGCCAAATCGCTCATCCAGGAGCACGGCTCGCTGGAGGCGCTCCTCGAGCGCGCCGCGGACATCTCCCGCAAGGCCTACCGCGAGGGGCTCCAGCAGCACCGGGAGCAGGCCCTCCTCTCCAAGGAGCTGTCGACGATCCACACCAACCTGGAGATCGCGTTCGATCCCAAGGCCCTCCGGCTCGAGCCGCCCGACCCCGACGCCCTGCGCCAGCTCTTCACCGAGT
>DASUNJ010000813.1:0-12384 GCA_036277235.1 Thermoanaerobaculia bacterium
TCTTCCGCCTGACCCTGAAAGAGCACGAGTGGTTCCGCACCGACGACGCCGGCTCCACGGACGCGCCGCGCGACCGGATCCGAGTGGCCCGGCGAGTCGTATATGCGGACGTGTTCGCCCTATAGCCGCGTCCGAGAGGCCAAGCTGCTTGCGGGCCCTGTGCCCTGGTCAGCCTGGACTCCATGCTGCGAATGCGATAAGCTGTCATACGTGTGGATGACAGCCTGTCTCCATACCCTGCCATGAGAATCAACGCTCGCCTCGACGAAAGCCGCTGCCAGAAGCTGGAGTTCCTCGCCCGCACGACTCACCAGAGCACCAGTGAGATCGTAAAGCAGGCGCTCGACCTCTATTACGAACAAGTGAAAAGCCAGCGGCCCTTACCGGCCGAGGCGCTGAAGGCTTCCGGCTTCATCGGCTGTGGCGAGGCGGCTCCAGATTTCTCTGAACGCTACAAAGAGGAAGTGAAGCGCCTGGTGGCAGCCAAGCATGGTCATTGCTGACACCGGCTTCTGGCTGGCCCTCGCCAACCCGGAAGGACCGTCATTACGAGGTCGCCCGGCAGCGGCTCGAGAGCCTTGACGAGGGTCTGGTCACCACTTGGCCCGTGGTGACCGAAACTTGCTACCTGCTGCTCGAGCGCTTGGGCCCTGCGAGTGTGCAGAGCTACGTCCACGCCTTTGCAGGCGGCGCCTTCGACGTCTTTGACCTTCGGCGCGAAGATGCTCCGAAGATTGCGGAGCTCATTGCAAAGTACGCCGATCTTCCGATGGATCTGGCCGATGCTTCCCTGGTCATCCTTGCCGAACACCTGGGGCACGGGCGCATCTTGTCGACGGATCAGAGGGATTTCCACGCTTATCGTTGGAAGCAACGCCGCCCTTTCGAAAACCTCCTCATCGACTCCCGCTGACCGGCCCGGCTGCCGGACGAAGAGGTCTGCAGCCTCAGATGGCCGGCCGGCCCCGGAGGCCCGGCGGCGGGGCTATGATGCCCGCATGGGAAACCCCATCGTCCTTTTCGACGGCGTCTGCAATCTCTGCAACGGCTCGGTCCAGTTCCTCCTGAAGCGCGACCCGGAAGGGCGGTTCCGCTTCGCCGCGCTGCAATCGGACGCCGGCCGGAGCCTGATGGCGGAGCACGGGCTTGCCGCGGATACCCTGAGCAGCGTGCTGCTGATCGAAGACGGGAAGGTCTGGCAGGAGAGCTCGGCGGCGCTGCGCATCGCGCGCCATCTGCCGGGCGCCTGGAAGCTGCTCCGGGTCTTCGCGGCCGTCCCCCGGCCGCTGCGCGACGCCGTCTACCGCTGGATTGCCCGCAACCGGTACCGCTGGTTCGGCAAGACCGAGACCTGCTGGCTGCCGACCCCGGAGCTCAAGGCGAGGTTTCTGGGGTGAGCGTGAGAGACCTCTTCGGCGATCGTCTATTTTAAAGCGTCGGCACACCCTTCCGCCGCTGCCCCAGCGGAAAGGCCTCGTCGATGCGGCGGACCTCCTCGTCCGACAGATCGATGTCAGCCGCGGCGGCATTGTCCTTGGCATGGACCGGATCTGATGTCTTCGGGATGGCAAACAGAAAAGGCCGGCGCACCAGGAAGGCGAGCGCGATCTGGCGAGGGGAGGCGCCGTGGGCTTCGGCGATCTCGGAGAGAACCCGGCCTCCCCGGCTGCCCGGGGAGGGAAACTCCCCCGAGCCGAAGGGGCTGTAGGCCACGACCGCGATGCCGTGCTCCTCGCAGAAGGGAATGACGGCGTGCTCGATGGCCCGCTCCTGGAGATGATAGAGGACCTGGTTGCAGACCACCTTGCCCTCTCCGGCGATCTCGAGGGCGTCCGAGAGCCACTCCTCGTCGAAGTTGCTCACGCCCCAGGAGCGGATCTTGCCCGCGTTCCGCAGCTCTTCGAACGCGGCGAAAGTGTCCGCCAGAGGGTACGGTCCCTCCCAGTGCAGCAGGTAACAGTCCAGCCGGTCGGTCCGCAGATGCCGCAGGCCCCGCTCGCAGGCCTCGATCGTGCCCTTGCGGGAGGCGTTCTGGGGCAGCACCTTGCTGACCAGGAAGACGTCGTCGCGCCGGCCGGCGATGGCCTCCCCGACGATCTCCTCGACCTTGCCGTCGCCGTACATCTCGGCCGTGTCGATGTGGTTCATCCCCAGCTCAAGCCCCCGCCGCAGACTCGCGACGGCGGACTGCCGGTCGTCCTTCTCCATGTTCCAGGTCCCTTGCCCAATGACCGAGACCTGGGTTCCCGTGGGTCCGAAAGCGCGGTGTTTCATTTGATCAGTACCTAGATAGCCGGCCTCTTCCTCGGGCTCATGTCATAAAACGTCTGCTACTCCTCGAGCCTCCTTCAACTGTTCTCGATCTATGAAGGCCCCGCGGAGGTCGGCTCCCCGCAGGTTAGACTCGCGGAGAAAAACCCCATACAGGTCGGCCCTACGAAGAATAGCCCCACGCAGGTCGGCCTTGCTCAGGTCAGCCCCGGCAAGATAGGCACTTTCGAGGTGCACGACACGAAGATCCGTAGCTATGGGAAAGGGACCCTCGGGGCGATATCCGCCTGCATTGATTCGAGCGCAGTAGTTGAAGAAGTAGATATTAGATCGGCCAGAAGGAGCAAAGACGATAAAGTTTTTCTGCCCACGTCCCCACCGGCGCTGATGACGTCGCGGGCTCTCGGCGACTTCGACCCCGCTCAACAGGGCTTCAGCCTGCTCGCCCTGAAGGGCAATCTCAGCATGCACCGCGGCCGTCAAGAGGAAAAGACCATCTCCCAGATGAGCATCCACACTGGTGGTCCGGGCAGGAATGGGGCTTCGCTTGAGATCAGAACGGCGCCGATTATTCTCCACAATTCGTACCGCTAATGGCCTGTTTCCGTGCTCGTATTGCCAATGACCAGCTCGCTTGACAGGCTGAGGGCGCAAGTGGACGCCCTCTCCCCACCAATCCCACGCATCAGCGAGGCCGTCGCGCACGCGGTGCCACTCCTCCAGCGAAAGAGGCTGGGTCGAACCGTCGGCGCGATCGGTCACAGACCCGGCGGCGCGGCCGATCTCCCAAGCCAGAAGGCGCCGCAGGTGGCGGACGACCTCACGCGTTATCCAAACCGGGCCCAGGAGAGCGGTCAGACGTTCGCAAAGCTTCCTGCGTGGGTCGTCGATGTCGAAGTCCTTCCAGTAATCCTCGTCTCTACGCTCATCCAACACACCGTTGACCTCTCGGCCGTAGCCCTTCAGCAACTCAACGACTTGCTCCGCAAATAGGTACTCGCGGAAGCTCTTGTGGCTGAACTCGGCCCCGAGCTCCGTCCGGCCGCCTTTGAAGAAAAAGCTGATCATGAGCCTGGAAAGCACCTGTTCGCCTGAAAGGCTGTTCACGATCCGGTCGAGCTCTCCATCCTCGCGTTCGAGGCGGACGGCGAGCTCTTCATACGGAATCGACTCCGCACCTAACGTGGTCATCGCTTCCGCAGTGCCCCGCAACAGCTCCCGCAGCTCGTCCCCCATCAACATGGCCGTGCCCTCGACCCGAGCTTCCACGGGCTTACCCGCTTGCCCCACCACCAGATCGACCAGGCTGCGGTAGAGGGTAGTGGTGTTTTCCAACATGGCCTCCGCGTCGTCGGGCCGCTCGGCGAGCAGGCGGAGGGCGAGATGTGCAAGGAGCGGCAGGCCCAGGATCTCAAGGCTCTCCTGGCTATGTGATTCTTCGCGATAGCGCTCTAGAACGCCTGGCAAGATCTGCACGCCAGCGAGGCTCCAACTTGCCCTTCCCTGCTTTGCGGCCTCTGCGGTGGCAGCCTTCACCTTCTGGACGTAGCTTTCCAATTGCTCCGGCGAAAGGTCACGCACGGTCAAGATGCGAGTGGAATCTCGCAGGAATTTGCTCGCCTCGATGGCCTGTGTAGGCCGGCCGGTGAGGATGACCCGGATCGGGAAGCCGCGTTGCTCGAGAAACCTCTTCCGGACCCCCTCTAGCATGCGTTCCACGCGCTGCTGGTAACCTTCAGAGGCGCCAATGCTGATCTCGTCCCAGCCGTCGAGGATCAGGACGTAGGGGCAGATCTTTGTCCCGCGGAACAGGACGTGCTCGGTGAAGATTGAATCTCCGAGAAAAAGCTCCTTGCCGAACTTCAGTGCGTTCGCCTCGGGATCCCGCTCATGGCTGGTGAGATGCACGGCATCCGGGAGGGCTTCTTCGACCACGGAGGATTCCCTGGCATCCATGTGCTTGAGCTCGATCCGGATCGGCCGAAGACCTTGCCGGACCAGTTCCCAGGCCAGGCGCAAGGTGAGCGAGGATTTGCCCGAACCGGCGACACCCTGCAGCACGATGGCATCCCGAAATCCCGGGTCGGCAATCAGATCGAGGACGGTCTCGACCAATGGATGACGACCGCCATGTTCTTCATCAAAGGGATCTATAGGCTCGCCACCCTCTCCGCGTTTGTCCTTTGTGCGAATCTCTTCCCAGCGCAGCACTCCGCAGTCTGTTTCTGTGTAGACCTGTGCGAGTGTAAAGGGCTCACGGCCTAACACAGGCTGCTCCTCGTAGAGCCAGCGTTGAAAGTCCGCGTGCTCGAGGAGCGCATTGAAGGCTCGGGCCTCCTGGGTGTCCAGGGTCATCAACTCGCGGAATGGCGCGAAGCGCTCGCGAGTCGAGCCGTGGCTCAAGATGCCCTTGAGGTTGGGAACAAAGCGCCGCCGGACTTCGTGCTGGACGATCCGGAAGGCACTTTCGTCGAACCCCAGGCCGCGCGTCGACATCTCGAGGAAGCGATCCGCGTCCTCGATGGATGCGCTGTTCAGCGCTTCGGCGAACGAGAACCGCGAAAAGTCGTATCGGTCCGGAGGGACCGCAGCACGCAGATCCTTAACGGCTGCCTTTCTGACCTTCAGGTCCGCGGCTTGGATACGCTTGCCAGCCTCCGAACGCAATACCTCCGGCAACGCCTGCTCCACCGCGCGCTGGTATGCGAGCGTCGCCGCCAAGTACCCCAACTCGCCGGGGTCCTCGACTTTGCCCAACTCCTCAAAGAGCTTGAGCGCGAACCGCACCGGCGGCAGCGCGTCGCTCAGCGACTTGCCGATGGCTTCCGCCCAGGGCGACGCTTCGGCCAGAGCCTTGACGACATCCAGGTCTTTCGTGGCCTCGACTACGTCCGCCAGCATCTCGCTCACACTCTTGAGGCGGGCGAGCGTGCCGCCGACCTGGTCCTTCTCCGCGGCATCATCTGGAAGGTGCTTGCCAAAAATTTTGGCTAGAGTGCCCATCTGGGGCTTCTTCGGAACCGGCTTGGAGCTCATTCGCGCCCCTTGAAAGCATCTGCGATTTCCGTAGGCAGGGGAGCATCGAAGTCTTCCGAGATGCGTACCCGACCCTCCCACCCACCCGGCTGACGAGGCGCGGAATTCTGATGGAACGGAACGAGCTTGGCCAACGGCTTGCCTGCCTTGGCCAAGATGATCTCCTCTCCGCTCGCGGCGCGGTCGAGTAGCTGCGAGAGGGACACCTTCGCCTCATCAAGGTTGTAGATGACTTGGGACATCGGCGGACCCCCCATCGGTTGATCAACTTCGATGAAGTTACGCGATCCCGTCGCATGGGGTCAACAAAGGCAAGGCGGACGGGGCTGAACTAGCCATCCCCGGTGGTAGCTCAGAACGCCCCCCTCCTAACCTCCCCCCAGAACCAACCCTCCCCCTCCCCGGGGGGAGGGACCCCTCTCGCCCTCTCCGGGGATTGCAGGGCAACCTCTACCTCGCCAATATTTCCCCACGACACGAGCGACTTGCCCCACGGGGCGAGTGGCTATCCCCATGGGGCGAACGACAATCCCCACGGGGCAAGCGACTATCCCCATGAGGCAAGCGACGATCCCCATGGGGCAAGTGACTTCCCCCACGGGGCGAGAGGCTTCCCCCCACGGGCGAGCGGCAATCCCCACGGGGGCGGCGACTACCCCATGGGGCAAGTGACAATCCCCATGGGGCGAGCGACTATCCCCACGGGGCAAGTGACTTCCCCCGCGGGGCGAGAGGCTTCCATCACGGAGCGGGAGGCTTCTCCGACAGGGCGGCCGGCTTGCCCCCCGGGGCGAGCGAGTGGGAGGGTCTCTTCTGTCAGAGCACGAGCTTCTGCAGCAGCGGGAAGAGGATACAGGAGCGCGGCATCCTCCAAAAGGGGAACGCCGCGCTCCAAACGCGGCGCGGCGGGCGGAAAAGTGTTCGCGGGACTTTTCAGAGCACGAGCTTCTGCAGCAGCTCGTCCGGCGTGGAGACGATAAGGTCGGCGTCCAGGATCTCCTTCGAGGTGCCCTGGAAGCCCCACTCGACGAGGGCGAAGGCGCAGCCGGCGTTCCTGGCGGTCTCGGCGTCGATGCGCGAGTCGCCGATCAGCATCAGGCGCTCGACCGGCTCGTTGAAACGGTCGGCGAGGGCGTTCAGGCCGGCCGGGTTGGGCTTGCGCGTGGGCAGGCTGTCCCCGCCGAGGATCGTGTGGAAGCGCCAGGCCTGGTCCAGACCCTCCAGGATCTCGACCGACAACCGCTTCCCCTTGTTGCTCAGTACGGCCATGCGGTAGCGGTCGTGCAGCTCCGCCAGCATCGGCTCGATCCCGGGATAGAGGACGGTCGTGTCCAGGCAGATCTCGCCGTAGTAGGAGAGGTAGCGGTCCAGGATCTCCTTGAGCCGCTCCTCGCGCCAGTCCGCCCAGTCGGCGAGAGCGCGGCGCACCAGCACCTTGGCCCCCTCCCCCACCATCGCGACCACCTGGTCGAGCGGCAGCGGCGGCAAGCCCAGCTCGGACCGCAGCCGGTTGAGGGCGGTCGTAATGTCGCGCCGGGAGTCGACGAGCGTGCCGTCGAGGTCGAAGACCAGGGCGGCAGGACGGAGGCGGTCAGCCATCGATGAACTCGGCCACTACCCGCTCCGGCAGGAACCCCGCCTCGTGGCCGCGGTCCAGGAGGAGCTGCACGGCCCGCCGGCCGGCCTCGCCGTAGCCGCGGGTCCAGTCGTTCACGTACATGCCCACGAAGCGGTCGGAGCGCTCCCGGTCGTCCTCCAGCCCGCGGGCGTAGCGGATGGCATAGTCCAGCGCCTCGTCCCGGTGGTCGAGCCCGTAGGCGATGCTCTCGGTCAGCAGCCGGCAGAGCCGCGCCTTGAGCGCCGGCTCGATGTCCCGCCGAATGCCGTTGCCGCCCAGGGGGAGCGGACCGCCGGTCTCCTCCTTCCACCAGACGCCGAGATCCTCCACAGCCCGCAGCCCGAGGTCGCCGTAGGTGAGCTGTCCTTCATGGATGACGACTCCTGCATCCATCTGCCCGTCTGCCACGACGTCGAGGATCTTGTCGAAGGGAACGATCTCGTGGTGTACCTCCGGCTGCCAGAGGTGCAGGACCAGGTTCGCGGTGGTCAGCTCGCCTGGGACCGCGACCCTGCACCCCACGAGGTCGGCCCGGCCCTTTGGCGACCGGGAGACCACGACCGGACCGTAGCCGTCCCCGAAGCTCGCGCCCGAGGGCATGAGCTGATAGCGGTCGGCCAGATGGGCGTAGCCGTGGAAGGAGAGCGCCGTGATCTCGTACGTGCCCTGGAACGCGGCCTGGTTCAGAGACTCGATGTCCTGCAGGACGTGCCGGATCTCCAGCCCTTCGGTGTCGAGCAGCCCCTGGGTCAGCGCGTAGAACATGAACGCGTCGTCCGAGTCCGGACTGTGCGCGATGCGGATCGTCGTCTTGGTCATGGCGCGGGAGGGTATCACAGAGGTGTCCACGGCCGTCCTCATGACAGGACGGATCTCCCGGGAATAAAGAGAGAAGCGATTCTAGTAAAAGGACTTATCCAGATGGCACATGCCTTGCTATGTAGAGCTGGCAGACGCGGCTCCTCGGGGGCCGGACACAACTAGGAGGCAACAGCGATGAACACCAGCAAATCCAAGCCGCTCGCGAAGGTCTTCGGGCCGGTATTGCTGCTGTCGGCGGCCCTGGCGCTGCCGGTGGACAGCTACGCAGCCCCCTCGCCTCAGCGGAATGCCCAGGCGGACAAGGCGGACAAAAACGAGAAGAAGGCCAACCGGGCCGAGAGGCAGAAGCGCAACGAGAAGCAGGAGGTCCGGCCGGACCGCCAGCGCCAGCGCAACGAGGCCCAGAGCAATAATCAGGTCCAGAGGCAGGGCCAGGAGCGCCGGGCCGCGGCCCAGCGACAGGCCGAGTTGAACCGCCAGCGTGCCGCCGAGCGCCATGCTGCCAAGCAGCAGGCCGAGGTCCGTCGTCAGGCCGAGAGCCAGCGGCAGGCCAACCTGAAGAAGCAGAACGAGAACAACCGCCGTGCCAGGCAGCTCCAGGAGAGCCGTCAGGCCGAGCTGAACCGCCAGGCCGCGCTCCAGCGCCAAGCCGAGCTGAACCGTCGCGCCGAGCTGAACCGACGGGCCCAGCTCCAGCAGCAGGCCGAGCTGAACCGCCGGGCCGAGCTGCAGCGGCGTGCGGATCTCCAGCGCCGGACCGAGCTGCAGCGCCGGAGCAACGTCCAGCGGTACGCCTTCCCGCGGAACCGGTTCTACGACCGCTCCAACAACCGCTACCAGAACTACGCGGGCGGGCGTAGCTGGAACCGTGGCGACACGATCGCCGTCGACGGCTACCTCACCAACGAGGGTTACCAGTGCCAGGCCCTGCGGGATGACAACGGCGACCTCTACATGCTGGTGGGCAACACCTATGGCCTGCGCACCGGGGACCACACCCGCGTGGTCGGCCGGGTGGTCGACGGCGGCCACTGTGACTGGGAAGGCATCGCCTTCGAGGTCACCGACGTGACGGCCCTGTGGGCGGACCGCCGCCATCAGGCCGTCTACTACCACCAGAACTACGACGGCGGCCGCTTCGGCCACCGCGACAACTGGCTGGGCCGGCGCCCGCGCCAGTTCCAGAACAAGGTCGAGCGGTTCGGCTATTACGACCGCGACACCAACCGGTACGACGACCGCTACCAGGACGACCGGTACTACGACGACCGCAACGGCAACCGCCAGCTCATCATCCGGGAAGGGCGCGTAGCCAACAACCGCGGCTGCCCCGTGCTGGTGAGCGGCAACGACCAGTTCGGCCTGACCGGCAACCTGGGGAGCCTCCGCAACGGCGACAACGTCAAGGTCACCGGCTTCCTCGAGGGGCCGTCCCGCTGCGCGGGCAAGACGATCCGGGTCGGAGAGATCGCGGGACGTTAACCTATAGCCAACTGGCAATTATCTTGCAGACCGAGGGGGCGGGACCGAAGCAGGTCCCGCTCTTCCTTTTCTCCCCGAACGAAAGGAGTACCTGATGCGATATCCGATGAAAACTCTGCTTCCTATCCTCCTGCTGGCGCTCGCGGCCCTCGCCCTCGGAGGCGGCACCGCCGCGGCGCAGAACGAGAACCCCGGCCAGGGCGACGAGAACCGGTCGGTCCGGGTCACCGGCGTGCTGACGGACGAAGGGGTCGAGTGCCCCGCCCTCCGCGGCGATGACGGCCAGATCTACACGCTGACGCCCCGCGACTTGCAGGGCTTCGAGGTCGGCGACCGTGTGGCCGTGGTGGGCAAGGTGGCCGAGATCAGCTTCTGCCAGCAGGGGACGACCCTGGAGGTCCAGAAAATCACGGCGGCCAAGCCGGCGCTGTAGACTTGACGACGGGGCCGGGAACGGCCCCGTCCCCCTTCTGGAGGAAACACTGGAGGAACGCGTCATGTCCTACCGGCTGGCAACCCTGATCCCAATCCTCCTTCTCGCTTCCGCCGTCTTCGCCTGCGCCTTCGAGCCGGCCCGGGGACGGGACAAGGGCGGCAAGCCGATCCAGGTCCGCGGCATCCTCACCGCCGAGGGCGTCGAATGCCAGGCCTTGCGGAGCGACAACGGCCAGCTCTACACGCTGACCGGCGACCTCGGCGGCTTCAAGACGGGCGACAAGGTCCGCGTCAAAGGGGAGATCGCCCAGGTCTCCACCTGCCAGCAGGGGATCACCATCGCGGTCGAGAAGATCCAGGAGGACAAGCAGGGGACCTAAGGTCCCCTACTCGTACTGCACGAAGCCGGCGCCCAGAATCCCGTCCGGGTCGAACTGCTTCTTGGCCGCCTTCACGCGCTCCCACTGATCCCCATAGTGCGCTGCCCACTTCTTGGCCGTGTCGAAGGTGATGTAGCCGGAGAGATAGCGCTTGCCGCCGTAGTGGATCGAGAGCTCGCTCGCCATGTCGAGCTGGGGGAGGGCGAGGTCCAGGAACTCGTGCGGCACGCCGGGGAGGATGCCCCAGCCCATCACGTACTCGCCGCCCGGATGCATGAAAAGCGGCACGTCCGAGCCCTCGGTGCGGGCCGGCCAGAGCAGCACATGACCGCCCGGCCCGAGCGCCTGCGGCGGCGTGATGGCCAGCGCCGACTCGATGTACTCCCGCGCCGTGTCCCAGGGCAGCGTGGTCTCCATCCAGGGATGGGCCATGTCCCAGTAGCCGCCGCGGCGCCAGAGCGTGAACACCGGGTCCATGCGCTCGCAGAACTCGATCTGCTGGAAGTCGCTCGTCTCCAGGTGCTTGTACGGGCTCAGGCCCTTCAGCACTTCGGCGGTGTCCGGCTCCTGGCCGGGCTCGAATTCGACCGTCAGGTGGAGTGGGAACATCCAGTAGGCGAAGGTCTGCACCCCCTCCCGCAGCTCCATGCCCTCGCCGATCTTCTTGATGCCCTGGAAGCAGGGAGTGCACCAGGACTCCAGGGAGGAGAAGGTCGAGTTCGACGGGTCCATGACCTTCTTGGTGTCTTCCATGAGGACGCCGAGGTCGTCGTAGAGCAGGTAGTACTTGCGGACGATGGGCTTGAAGCGGCGCAGGCGGACCCTGGCGCGGGTGATGATCCCGAACTGGCCGAGGCTGCAGCGCACGACGTCGAAGAGCTCGCGGTTCTGCTCGCGCGAGCAGGTCACGATCTCGCCGGCGCCCGTCACGACCTGCAGCTCGTCGACGTTGTCCGCCTGGGTGCCGTAGCGGAAGCTCGCCACGCCCAGGCCGGCCATGGAGAGCGTGCCGCCGATCGCCACGCCCAGGTTGTTGGTCAGAACCCGCGGCACCAGGCCGCGCGCCGTGGTGGCCCGGACGAGCTCGCGCCAGGTCAGCCCCGAGTCGACCGTGGCGGTCTCGCCCGCCTCGTCGATTTCATGGATGGTATTCATCGAAGAGGTGTCGAGCACCACGCCCGCATCGGTGGTGGCCTGGCCGCTCTGGGTGTGGCCCTGGCCACGGGGCACGATCGGGATGCGGCGATCGCGGCAGAAGCGGACCACCTCGGCCACTTCTTCCGCGGAGGCGCAACGGGCCACGGCGCCGGGCAGGCGGTCGACCATCCGCCCGAAGTCGGAGCGGAAGAGAGAACGGACCTCCTCGTCGAGCAGGATCCGATCCCCCAGGGCCTCTTTCATCTCCCGGAGGGATTCGGCGATCGAGGTGGGAGCGTGAACGGTCATATGGATGTCTCCAATCGTTGAGAGCTTCTTTTCAGCCCGATTTTTGCCGATCAGGGGAGCGGGGGCAAGCCGTCCGTCTCCTCGGCGGTCGCGGGCAGCACGGTCCGGAAGCCGTAGCGGATCCAGCCGTCGATTCCGCCGTCGATCAGGATGGCGTTGTCGAAGCCGCTGGAAATCAGGATCGCCATTCCCTCCTCGCCGCAGGAGTCGTCCTCCCGGCAGTAGACGAGGAACGTGTCATCCTGGAATGGGGCGATCTCCAGGATCCGGTCGGGGAGCCGCTCCAGCGGGATGTTGCGGGCGCGGTAGATGTGGCCGGTGTCGCCCAGGAACTCTTCGCGCGTCCGCAGGTCCAGGGTCAGGATGTCCGGGTTGTCGCGCAGTACCTCGAACGCCACGGGCGGGGTGATCTTGCGGAACGGCGGGCGCTCGCGGTTGCGGAAGGCACGGCAGCCGGGCAGCATGACGAGGCTCAATACCAGGCCCAGGAAGAGCAGGGCGAACGCTTTACGCATGTTCATGATCGCCCGCAGTTTATATCTCATCCGGCGCCTCCTCGAGGTCCACGTCCGGCACGACCTCGCCGACCTGGACCCCGCGGGCGTTGAGGACCGGAGGCGAATAGAGATCCGCCAGCTCGTCGAGCTCGGCGCCGGAGAGCGAGCCGAGCTGCCGCAGGACGTCGAGCACCACGCCGTCGCGGCAGCGCTCGCCGCCGTCCGCGATCTTGACCGCGATCCCCAGGGCCACCGGACCGCGCACCGCCAAGCCATAGAATCCCTCCGCCCCCTCCTTGCCGAGCACGCGGCCGCGGGTGACTTCCATGAGCCGCGTCGTGAAGCGCCCGCGGCCCGCCACCATGACCGGCTCGGAGGTCATGGCCCTCGCGACCCG
>DASUNJ010000814.1:0-18012 GCA_036277235.1 Thermoanaerobaculia bacterium
TGCGGCGGCGGTCGAAGGGCACGGCACGCTCCTCGCCGCCGTCGGCGCGCGGCCCGGAGAGGCGGCCGGCGCGGTGGTGGCCCAGGAACGACTCGAAGCACAGCTCCTCGGCGCCGCCGGCCAGCAGCGCGTCGGCGCGGCCGCCGGCGATCAGGTCGGCGGCGTGGGCGATCGCCATGAGCCCCGAGGCCTCGCCGCCGGAGAGCGTCGAGTTGACGCCGCGCAAGCGGTGCCAGATCGCCGCCTGCCCGGCGGCGGCGTTGATGACGCTGTTGGCGAAGTCGAAGGGGCTGGCGTAGGACGGCCCGAGCTGGACATTGCGGCGGTCGAACTCCGAGATCGTGTGGATGCTGCAGTACATCGTCCCGAGCACCAGGCCGACCTCCGACTCCTGCCGCCGCTCGGGGGTCCACCCGCTCGCGTCGAGGGCCTGCTGGGCCGCGGCGAGGAGCAGCCGCGCCGTGCGGTCGACCGGCCGCAGGTTGCGGTCTCCCAGCCAGGTCCGCGGCTCGAAAGGCCGGACCTCGCCCGCCCGCTGCGGTCCCAGGCCATTCGGCGAGAACAGCTCGATGGGCTTGAGCCCGCTACGGCCTTCCCGCAATGCGTCGTGAAGCTCCCCGGCCGATTCGGCCAGCGAGCAGATCGCGCCGGCGCCAGTGATTACCACCTTCACGAAGCAACCTCACACCGGCGGAACAGCACCGAGGCGTTGTTGCCGCCGAAGGCGTAGGCATTGTTCATCGCCACGTCGACTCGCAGCTCGCGCGCCTCGTTGGGCACGCAGTCGAGGTCGCACTCCGGATCCGCCTCCAGGAAGTTGGCGGTGGGAGGGATCCGCCCCGTATGGATCGCCAGGGAACAGACCGCGGCCTCGATGGCCGAAGCCGCGCCCATGGTGTGCCCGAGCATCGACTTGACGGAGCTGATCGGGACCTTCGGCGAGGGGCCGAAGATCCGGCAGACGGCCAGGGTCTCCAGCTTGTCGTTGGTGGGCGTGCCGGTGCCGTGGGCGCTGACGTAGCTCACGTCCTCGGGCCGGAGGCCGGCGTCCAGGAGAGCGCGCTCCATGGCGCGGGCCGGACCGTCCCCCTCGGGGTGCGCGGCCGTCATGTGATGGGCGTCGCACGAGAGGCCGTACCCGGCCACCTCGGCATAGATCCGCGCTCCCCGCGCCAGCGCCCGGTCGAGCCGCTCCAGCACCAGCACGCCCGCTCCCTCGCCCGGGATCATCCCCCTACGATTGCGGTCGAACGGCCGGCAGACGTCGGGAGCGATGGCGCCGAGGCGAGAGAAGCCGGTGTAGGTGATGCGCGAGAAGGCGTCGGCGCCGCCGGCGAGCATCAGCTCGGCGCGGCCGGCCTGGATGGCGTCGTAGGCCCAGGCCACCGCGTAGTTGCCGGCGGCGCAGGCCGTGGGGATCATGGCGTTGAGGCCCGCGAAGCCCAGCTCCCGGGCGACGTGGGTGGCGATGGTGTGGCAAGGGTAGACCGTGGCCAGCTCCGGCCCGATCTGCCCCTCGTCGCCGCCGAGGAAGAGGTCGTCGAAGCGCTCCACCTCCAGCGGCTCGCCCGAGGTGGTGCCCATGGCGACCCCGGCACGCTCGGAATCCACGTCGTCCGGATCGAGCCCGGCGTCCTCCATGGCCATGCGCGCGGCGGCGACGGCCAGGCGGGAGGCCCGCCCCAGCTTCGCAGGGTCCTGCTTGCGTATGTACGGCTCCGGCTGGAATCCCTTGATCTCGGCCCCGACGTGGGCAGGGTGACGGCTCGTGTCGAACGATTCGACGGAAGAAAACCCGCAACGGCCTGCGAGCAGGCCGTCCCACACCCTTTCCCGTCCGGCTCCGATCGGGGTGACCAGTCCCAGCCCGGTCACCACGATCCTGCGGTTCATCCCACCGCCACCTGCTGTTGCCGTTCCTGCTGCTGGCTGGACATCTCGGCCATCCTCTCCTGCACGAGGTCCACCATGGCAGGGAGGGAATCGATCTGCTTGTAGCGCTCGTCGGGCAGACCGAGCTGGAACGCGAGGTCCACGTCCACTCCGATCTCGAGCAGCGAAAGAGAGTCGAGGTTCAGGTCGTTCCGGAGGTGATCGCCGTCCTTGATCCTGCCCGGATCCATCCCTGCGACGTTGCCGATGATCTGCTTGATCTTGCCTCTGATGTCATTCGAATTCATCGCAATCCTCCTGGTTCAACCCCATTGGATGTCAGAGCCCCTAGGGCTCGGCTTCAGACCAGTTCGGCGTGGCCCGCCGAGATTCGTTACAGAGAGGAGAACAGCAGAGAAATGGATGTAAAGCTGGATGAAACTTCAACTTTCATCCCACCAGGACATCAGGGTAGCACGCCTTCACCGGAAGGGCTCCTTGGTGAAATACTAAGCTGGGCTCGTACACCTGTTTCGGGAGGTAATTTCATCCATGAGCCGACCCTGGAAACTGCTCGCCTGCTCCGCCCTGATCCTCGCCCTGTCCCTGTCCCTGTCCGCCGCCCAATCGCCATCCCCTCCGGCATCCGAGCCGTTCGGCGAGGTGATCGACGTGCGCGTCGTCAACGTCGAGGTCGTCGTCACCGACAAGGATGGCAACCGGGTGCAGGGGCTGAAGCCCGGCGACTTCCGTCTCCGGGTGGACGGCAAGGAAGTGCCCGTCGACTTCTTCACCGAAGTCCTCGGCGGGCAGGCCATCGCTCCGGACTCCGGCCAGGGGCAGCCTGCAGCAGGCGTCGCGCCCGGCCAGGCGGTCGGGACCTGGTACCTGGTCTTCGTCGACGACTTCTTCGCGCAGTCGGCTCACCGCAACCAGGTCCTGGAGGCGCTCAGGAACGACCTGTCACGGCTCGGCCCCGAGGACCGGATGGCCGTGGTCGCCTTCGACGGCGGCCGTCTGGCCATGCTCTCCTCCTGGAGCAACTCGGCCCGCGACCTGTCGCGGGTGCTCGGCGACGCCATGGCCCGCCCGGTCCGCGGCCCGCTGCGCACGACGGAGCTGCGGGAGATGCTCAACAACGAGCAGTTCACCGCGGAGAACGAGGACCCGTTCGAGGACGGCGCGCCCAGCCTGAACGAGCGCATCCTGAACTACGGCCTCAGCGTGCAGGAGAAGGCCTACGGCTCCACCCTGGCGCGGCAGGTCCAGTCCGAGGTCTCCGCGGTGGTCAGCGCCATGCGGGCCACGAGCGGCGTGCCCGGCCGCAAGGTCCTCCTGCTCCTCTCCGGCGGCTGGCCGTACTCCATCCAGAGCTTCATCCGGGGCGACGCGGACACGAGCCTGTCGCGGGAGCTGCCCGACGGCGAGCAGCTCTACCGGCCGCTCACCACGACCGCCAACCTCCTCGGCTACACCATCTACCCCGTGGACGTCCCGGGCGTGCAGAGCGAGGCGGCCGGCGCCTCCAGCTTCGGGTTCGCCGGGAACGGCGGCCGCTACCGCGAGCAGGAGATCGAGGGCGCCCTGTCGTTCCTGTCCAAGGAGACCGGAGGCCGGCCGATGTTGAACACCCAGCGCGGCATGGTCCTGGAGGTCGCCGAGACCGACACCCGCTCCTACTACTGGCTCGGCTTCACGCCCACCTGGGAGCGCAACGACAAGCCGCACCAGGTCGACGTCCAGATCCAGCGCCCCGGCTTGACGGCACGCTACCGCAACAGCTTCCTCGACATGTCGAAGCAGGCCTCGGTCTCGATGATCCTCGAGAGCGCCCTCCTGTTCGGCAACCTGCCGGACGCTCTCCCTATGCCGGTGCGGGTGGGCGCGGTCCAGAGCAAGAAGGGGAGCACAGAGATCCCTCTCACGCTGGCCCTGCCGGTGAGCGCCTTCACGGTCGTCCCCATGGGCGGCAAGCACCAGGCGAAGCTGGAGCTGCGGGTGGTCGCCGCGGACGACCAGGGCAACCGCTCCGACATCCAGGTCATCCCGCTGGAGCTCGCCTCCGACAAGGAGCCCAAGGCCGGCGGCTACGTGAAGTACGAGACCAAGGTCACGATCAAGGGCAAGCCGAAGCACCTGGTGCTGGCGACCTACGATCCGCTGAGCGGCAAGATCGCCACGGCCCAGGCCGACATACCCCCGTAGGGGCGGCCCTTGTGGCCGCCCTCCGGAAGGGCACCCACGAGGGGTGCCCCTACCGGAAGGGCCGCAGCAACAAGACCAGCACGGCCCCCACGCCCTCCACCAGCCCTTTCGTCAGGGCGAGCACGGCCACGGCCGCCGTCCAGACCAGCAGCCAGAGCGCCGCCCAGGGAACGCGGAGGAGCCAGGGGAGGCGCCCTCCGCCCGGCGCGCTCTCGCCCAGGCGTCCCCAGAAACGGAGCCCGGACCCGGGGGTGGCGAGGCACTCGCACCCCTCGGGCGAGACCTCCTTGCCGTGGAACAGGGACTCGAAGAGGCTCTCGCGGTCCCCGGCCAGGCGGTAGGCGTCGTCCTCCATGGGATGGCCCGCGTAGCGGAAGCGGTTGCCCGCCGCGCAGGCGAGGTAGAGCACCAGGAACGGCCGCAGCAGGCCGATCCCGGGGCCGGCCTCCTGGAGCTGCAGGGCGTGGTACGCCTCGTGGAGCAGCAGCCCGAGCCCGTCCACCGAGCCCGGGTCCCAGAAACGCCGTTCGATGTAGATCCGGGTGCGGCGCGGAAACACCTTCCCCGGCAGGGTGATCCCCTGGATCGCGAACAGGTTGAAGAAATGCGGGATGCCGAGATGGAAGCGCAGCCCGCGCAAGTCGAGCGTCGGATAGACCGATCTCAGGATCTGCCGGGCCGGCTCGGGCAGCTCCACCTCGGGCGGGAAGAGCCACCGCTGGAGACGCTCGGCCCGGCTCGGCATCGTTCTTGACGCTACGCCTTGCGATACGTGATGCGGTAGATCACGCCCGCCTCGTCGTCGGACACCAGCAGCGACCCGTCCGGCATCACGAGCACGTCCGCCGGCCGCCCCCAGGCCTTGCCGTCCTTGCGCAGCCAGCCCTGGGCGAGCGGCTCGTAGGAGACCGCCTTGTTGCCCTCCAGCCGCACCATCATCACCCGGTAGCCGATCGGCGTGTCGCGGTTCCACGAGCCGTGCTCCGCGAACAGGATGCGGTTGCGGTACTCGGCCGGGAACATCGAGCCGGTGTAGAAGCGCATGCCGATCGCCGCCACGTGCGGATCCAGCTCGCGCGCGGGAGGCGTGAGCTGATTGCAAGGCTTGCTGCCGAATTCAGGGTCCTTGACGTCCTTGCCATGGCAGTAGGGGAATCCGAAGTGGAGCCCCTTCTTCGGAGCGTGGTTCAGCTCGTCCGGCGGCCGGTCGTTGCCCATCATGTCGCGGCCGTTCTCCGTGAACCAGAGCTCCTTTGTCCCCGGGTGCCAGTCGAACCCGACCGTGTTGCGGACGCCGCTGGCGAAGATCTCGCGGCCGGAGCCGTCCGGCTTCATCCGCGTGATCGTGGCGAAGATCGGGCGTTCCTTCTCCTCGTTGCAGACGTTGCAGGGCGCTCCGACCGGCACGTAGAGCCAGCCGTCCGGGCCGAAAGCGATGAACTTCCAGCCGTGGTGCCGCTCCGTCGGAAAGTCGTCCGAGACCACCACCGGCTCCGGCGGGTTCTGCAGCTTGCCGTCGATGCCGTCGTAGCGCAGGACCTTGGACGTCGCGGCCACGTAGAGCGAGCCATCGCGGAAGGCGAGACCGCTCGGCATGGTCAGGCCGCTGGCGATGGTGTGGACCTTCTTGTCCTTGGTCTTTTCCGCCGGAATGGCGTAGACCTTGCCCTCGCTGCGCGAGCCCACGTAGAGGGTGCCGTCGGGCGACAGCGCCATCTGGCGGGCGTTCGGCACGTTGTCCACGTAGACCTCGATGGCGAAGCCGGGGGGCAGGCGGATCTCGTTCAGGGGCAAGTCTTTGCGCCCCTGGCTCCCCGCCGGGGAACAGGAGAGGCTGACTGCGATCGCCAGCGCCGTCGAGAGAATGAATCTGGGCTTCATCGGCTGGCCTCCTTCCGCCTGAAGTCTACCCCGATCCAGCGCTTGGGCTTAGACTGTCTGCCTTATGAGTCTTACTCCCGAGCTCGTCGCCGACATCCTGGTGCGCCAGGGCCGCATCACCCCGGACCAGGGAGAGACCATCAAGCAGGAGGCGCGCCTGATTCCTGCCCGGGTGCGCTCGGCGAGCGCCTACGAGCAGAAGTCCCTGGCCTACGAGATCGTCACCCGCCTGCGCCTGCCCAACCAGAAGGACTCCGGCGCGCCGCTCGCGGACCTCGAGATCGCCCAGGCCATCGCCTCCGATGCCAAGCTGGAGCACGTCCGCATCGACACCCTGAGCCTGAACGCGGACCTGATCGAATCCAAGATGTCGCGGCCGTTCGCCAAGCGGCACCGGATGATCCCCCTGGAGATGATCAACGGCCGGCTGCGGCTGGCCTGCGCCAACCCCTACGACATGGAGGGGATCGACTCCTTCAAGCGCATCGCCGGCCGCGACCTCGAGCTCGTGGTGGCCTCCGAGCCCGAGCTTCTGAAGGCCCTCACCGAGTTCTACGGCCTGCGCCACTCGGTCAAGAAGGCCGAGCGCGACCTGACCTCCGGCATCGACCTCGGCAACCTCGAGCAGCTCGTCCGCATGAAGAGCGAGAACGAGATCGAATCGAGCGACCAGCACGTGGTCAACGCCGTCGAGTTCATGCTCCAGCACTCTTTCGACAGCCGGGCGAGCGACATCCACGTCGAGCCCAAGCGCGACCGCAGCCTGATCCGCTTCCGCATCGACGGCGTGCTGCACGACATCCAGAGCATGCCGAAGATCGTGCACGCCGCGGTGGTGTCGCGGATCAAGACCATGGCGCGCCTGGACATCGCCGAGAGGCGGCGCCCGCAGGACGGCCGGGTCAAGACCACCCGCGGCGGCCGCGACGTCGAGCTGCGCGTCGCCACCCTGCCCGTGGCGTTCGGGGAGAAGGTGGTCATGCGCATCTTCGACCCGCAGGTCCTGATGCAGGACCTCACCTCGCTCGGCTTCTACCCGGACGAGATGCAGGTCTTCAACGACTACATCAGCCGTCCGCACGGCATCGTCCTGGTGACCGGCCCCACCGGCTCGGGCAAGACGACCACCCTCTACTCGGCGCTCCGGGTGATCGCCACCCGCGAGATCAACGTGACCACGATCGAGGACCCGATCGAAATGGTCTACGAGGACTTCAACCAGACGGCGGTCCAGACCAAGATCGGTGTGACCTTCGCGAACGCGCTGCGGCACATCCTGCGGCAGGACCCGGACGTGATCATGGTGGGAGAGATCCGCGACGGCGAGACCGCGCAATACGCGATTCAGGCGGCGCTGACCGGCCATCTCGTCTTCTCCACCCTGCACACGAACGACGCCGCCGCCTCGATCTCGCGCCTGGCGGACCTGGGGATCGAGCGCTTCCTGATCAGCTCGACGCTCGTGGGCTCCATGGCGCAGCGCCTGCTGCGCAGGATCTGTCCGCACTGCGCGGCGGAGCGGCACCTGACAGCCGAGGAAGTGGCGACCCTGCGCCTGTCCGTGCCGGCTGGAAAGCGGGTCAAGGTCAAGGAAGGCGAAGGCTGCTTCGAATGCCGCGGCACGGGCTATCTCGGCCGCACCGGCATCTTCGAGATGCTGCCCGTCGACGATGCGATCAAGAACCTGATCATTACAGGTGCGGGCGCTCCCGAGATCAAGCGCGAAGCCACGAAGAACGGCATGCGCACCCTGCGGCAATCCGCTCTGCGCAAGCTCGCAGAAGGCCTCACCACCTTTGAAGAGGTGGTGCGGGTCACGGGGTTGTAGGAAAAAACTGAAAGGACCAAAAGGACTTAAAGGACCTAAAGGACAACGGCGAAGCTCTTCCGCGTCCTTGATGTCCTTTCCGTCCTTTAAGTCCTTTTGGTCCTTTGCTCACCCACCCTGACGACATTACCCTCAACCTGGATACCCACCTTCAGAAATCGCGGAATGAGATCGATCTGCGTCAGAGCATGGCCGCTCAAGGGCAGCGAGGCGAAGGCTCCCGAGCCGGCCAGAGCGAAGAGCAGCAAAAGCTGGTCAGCCAGATGCTCGCCTACCGGCATTCCCGTATCCAGGTAATTCTGCATCTCCCGCACGGCCCGGCTCGCCACCTGCTCAGCGGGTACTCCCCGCTCACCGAAACCGACGAAGACCTCGGTCAATGCATCGCTTTCAACTGAGAGCAGCACCGCGTTGCCCGGTCCGGGAGTATCCACCTCCCGGACCTCCAAGGAATCCCACTCTGCCAGCCGCGCCGCCTCGGCGATCTCCCGCTCTCCGATGTGGCGGGGCAGCCGCGACACCAGCGCGGTCGCCTCACGGCGGCGGATCTCTCCGCGCTCCAGCACCTCGAACCCGGTGAGCCGCGGAGCCGGCTCGATGCTCACCACGATCCGCCCGCCGCCCGCCGGATAGAAGCCGGCTCGCACCAGCTCCGCATGAACCCGCGGCCCCATCCGGTTCACGAGCGGGAGATAGGTGCGCTCCAGAAACTCGAAAGGCGGCGCCATGGGGTTGTGCGTGCCCCCTTCCAGGACCAGCGAAGGCTGCGACGCACAGAGGAGCGCGGGCAAAACGGTCTGAAGGACCAGGGTGGTGCTCCCCGCGCTCCCCACCGACAGCACATGCTCCCCGGGCTTCACCTCGCCCGGGATGAATGTGAGCGCCGACGAGCCGATCTCCGCCCCGGTGACCCGGGCGCCGCCGATCCGGGCCGCGGCCTGAACCGCAACCAGATGCTGGCGCATCAACCCCGGCTTCGGCCGCCGGGCGCGGACGTTGCGAATCCGGACCGGCGTACCGGTCACCATGGAAAGAGCGAGGGAAGTGCGGAGGATCTGGCCTCCACCCTCCCCTTCCGAGCCGTCGAGATCCAGCATGGAGGTGAGCTTACAAAATCCTACTTGCGGGCACGCCGGAGCAAAGCCTCGAACTCCTCCACTCGCTGCGGCTCTCCCAGAATCCGGGCAAACTCTGAGACGAGCCCCCGTATCTTTTCGAGGTCCATGCCTTGTCCGTGAAGCACGAAGAGCCGCTCAATGTCCGAGCGGTCCTGGTCTCGCCAGGCGAGCGCCTTGTAGATCACCAGATCCTCGGGCAATGCGACAGGAACCTGGACTCCTGCGAACTCCACCGGGGTAGCGTTTTCCAGAGCTTCTCTCTCAAAAGGAAGCCATGCGATGCTGACCTCCATCGGAGTCCCCGTAGGGTCGTGCCGGAGGAGTAGAACCTGGCGCTCGCGCGCGAACTCCAACGCATCCCGCACACGAGGCACGATGCCCTGCCTGGCCAGCGTTTCGAAGAGATCCAGAAGCTCGACGTCGGCTCCCCAGACCGTGGCATCCACATCCACCGTCAGCCGAGGCACCCCTCGAGCGATGACCGCCATACCGCCGATGATCATTCCAGGAGCCCGGAGCTGCCGCAGAGCGGCAGCGAGCGCTGCAACGGCGTCGAGGAGAACCCGGTCGGAGGGGATGGTCACGGCTTACCAAACGCCGCCCGCACCTTGGCCCAGCGCTGCTGAACCAGTTCCTCTTCCCGAAGGTCCACTTCGCTCTTCGGGACGGGCCAGCCGTGGAGGTGACCGGCGAGCGCAATGAGAGCCAGAGCGCTTTCAATTGCCGCGGAGGAATTCGGGCCTGCCTGCCTGAGCTCGGACCGCTCGCGATCCTCCGCGGCTCGGCGCGACTCGACCCAGGCGATCAGATCAGAAGGCTGCATAGCGCCAGTATAGCTCCAGCATTCAGGAAGCCTGGCTGGTGAAGTACTCGACGACCAGGTCCCTTGCCCTCTGCACGTCCTGTCTCGGTTCGGCGATGCGGCCGAAGAGGGTGCGGTAGGTGGCCCGGAGCGTCTCCAGGTCCTGCTGTTCCAGGAGCTTGACCAGGCCATCCAGGGCCCGCTGCGAGGCGGCAGGATGGATGCGGGCCTCGGATTCCCGCTCCAGGAGGACCATGGCGAAGATCAGCGGCTCGGGCAGCTCGGCGAAGGCGGCTTCCGGCGGAGGCGGTGCCTCCGAGGGCGATACCGGCTCCGGCGCCGGCCTGGCTTCCAGGACGATCGTGTCGTCCAGATTCTTCGGCAGGCTGGCCGGCGTGACCCGCCTTTCGAAGAAGGGCAGCGAGCGCACCTGGTTCGCGAAGCGCGAGAAGAGCCCCACCAGCTCCTTCTCCGAGGAGAAGTTGCCGACCAGCCGCGCATCCCGGCCGATCTCCAGACGTTGCGTCTCCTGGAACACCACGTGCGCACGGGCGCCATCCTCCAGGTGGAGCGAGCGCGCGTTCACCTTCCAGGCGGTCAGGTGCCCCTGCACGTAGCAGGTGTGCGCGCAACGCACGGTGGCCGCTTCCACCTCGACCCCGCGGTCGATCCGGATGGAGCCGCCCAGCGACTCCAGCGTGCCGTATTTACCCGAGTTCTGCACCACGACGTTCCCCGGCGCGTGGATCGAGAGCAGACCGTCGGGGTCCACCTCGATGCGGGTCCCGTGGGGAATGATCAGGGTTGGAGCGGCTTCGTCCACGTTGGCTCGGCTCATGAAACCTACTTTCCTACGACGGCCGGCAACGGCTCGTATCCCTGCAGCTCGGGCGCGCTCCGCGCCTGGGCCAGCAGGCGCTCTTCGTTGGGCCAGCGGTGATCCAGGATGTAGATCAGCGGATCGGCCGGCACCCACCGGCCATCCTCCGTCCGGCGCCGGACCTCGTAGTGTACGTGCGGGCTCGTGCTCCATCCCGTGTTGCCCACCGTGCCCAGCACGTCCCCCTGGCGAATCTTCTGCCCGGCCCGGACCCGCACCTCGTCGCAGTGCCCGAAGACGGTCACGAAACGGTCGCCGTTGCGCACGATCACCAGCTTGCCCAACCGCCACCAGCCCACGCTCCGCGACACCGGATACTCCCCGGCGAAGACGACCAAGCCGTCGGCCGGAGAGCGGATCGGCAGTCCCTGCGGCGCCGCCAGGTCGAGCCCGGCGTGAAGCTCGAATTCCTTGGTGAAGGGGCTGCGACGCCGGCCGAACGTGCTCGTCAGGACGAAGTCGCCGTCGCGCAGGGGGCAGACCGACGGCGTGCTCCGCACCTGCTCCTGATTGGCCTGCTCGTAGGCCCGCACCTCGCGCAAGTGAACGTCCACGGTGCCCAGGCGCTCGCCGATGCGCGCCTGGAGACGGTTGCCCTGGTGGATCGTGCCGGCGTAGATCGAGTCGGGCGCCTCCTGCACCGGGAGCGGCCGGGTCGGCGAAATACCTGCCGGCATGCCCGCGGGCATGCCGTAGGCGAGAAGGATCTTGTTCATCCGCAGGTGCAGGCCGTCCGTCCGCTGCTCGACCTGCGCCAGGCGGCTCACCAGATCCTGGAGCCGCTCCCCCTGCTGCGAGCGCTCCGCCACCAGGGAGGAGTACTCCTGGCGGTGGAGGGCCCTGCCGATCACCGCGGGCGCCGACCAGAGGCCCAGCGCGAGGAAGGCCATATAGGCGAGCGCCGGGATCGACCACAGGGTCACCTGCCGCCGCGAGAGGAACAGGTAGCGCACCCGGCGCCGGATGTTGCCGGGATGGATCTGGACTTCCAGGCTCCACGACTCGGGGGCGCCTTCGGGCCGGGGTGGGAGCCGGAACCACTTCATGGTATTTCGCCAAGCCGGGGTCAGCCAACCGGCGCCAGGACGGAAGAGGGAGGGTGGATCGGGTTCAGCCGGTCGATCTCCGCCTCGCTGGCGTGGTGGGCCACCGCGCCCTGCAGCGCCTGGTGGACGGAAGGTCCGCCTGCCACCACGTTGCCCCCGCGGAAGAAATGCCCGCTGCCGTCGAGGTCGGTGACCACGCCGCCGGCCTCCTGGATGAGCAGCACGCCGGCGCCCAGGTCCCAGGGGGAGAGCCGGAACTCGAAGAAGCCGTCGTAGACCCCGGCGGCCGTGTAGGCCAGGTCGAGCGCGGCCGAGCCGCAGCGGCGGATGGCCTTGGCCTGCTGGAAGACTTCGCGGAAGACGGCGAGGTAGAGGTCCAGGGTGGGCAGCGCCCGGAACGGGTAGCCGGTCGCGAGGAACGCGGCGCCCAGCCCCTCGTGCCCGGAGACCTTCATGGGCCGGCCGTTCCAGAACGCGCCGCCGCCGCGCGTGGCCGTGAAGACGTTGCCCCCCTCGGGATCGACGATGACCCCGGCGAGCAGCTCGTCCCCCCTGCGGCACGCCACGGAGCAGCAGTAGACGGGCAGCCCCTGGAGGAAGTTGGTGGTCCCGTCCAGCGGATCGATCAGCCACTGGTGGTCGCCTTCGCCCTCGCCGGCCCCGCTCCCCTCCTCGGCCAGGATGCGATGGTCCGGGAAGCGGCGGCGGATCTCGGCCAGGACGGCGGCCTCGCTCTCGTGGTCGGCCTGGGTGACGAAGTCGTTCGTCCCCTTGCGGTCGATCGCGAGCCCTTCGGAACGGAAGTACCGCTTGATCACAGCGGACCCGGCCTGCGCCGCCGCAAGGGCGGTTGCGAGCAAATCGTCAACCATAGGGCGCTTATTATGCCAGCTTTGCGCCAGCAGCCTTTTTAAGGCAGCTCGACTCCTGCCGCCCCCGGTCCCAGCGCGATCGAGTGCGGCAGGTGCGTGCCCTCCACCCAGACGATGCGCTGCGACTCCAGCTCGTCCCGCAGGCGTGCCACCGCGGCGCGGAAGCGGGTGAGGGTCGACACGTCCTCGACCTTGCCCCAGTCTGCGAGCACAGGGGAAGCCGCGCCGTTCTTCTCCACCGACCAGACGAACAGGGGCACCCGGATGGAGTCGAGATACCGGCGCACCGTGGCCGGATCGTAGCGGCTGGCGTCCATGGGCGACGCGCCCAGGACCAGCACCACGGCCCGCGGCCGGCTGCCCGAGAGCGCCTGGAGACCGGCGACCGCCACCGCGTCGGCCAGCCGTTGCCTGCCGGACGCCGCGCCCGGCGCCGCCATCAGGCGGGTCAGGAGCCAGTGTACGCCGCCATCCCGGAGCGTGTAGGCGCGGGACCAGTCGAACAGCTCCGCCGGCACTCCCCCCGAGCCGGAGTACGTCCGCGGGACCGGCCAGATGAAGCGCACCTCGTCCTCCTTCCGCAGCCCGATCTCGTAGCGCAGGTAGTCGTGCTCGATGCTCAGCCGCTGATTCATCCCCTGGCCCTGCACCGTGCGCCTCTTCCTGACGTCGCCCAGCTCCTTGAGGCTCTCGTCGGCGCCCAGGTCCCTCACCAGGAACACCTCGGCCGGGCCGTCGTCCACGGCCGCCACGGCCAGCGGCGCTCCACCGGCGAGGAGCTGCCCCCGCAACGAGGCCCCGGTGAGCTTCCCCCGGCGCACCCGCACCGGGACCGCCGTCAGATCGGTGGAGACTTCCGAGCCGTACTTGCCGCCGAAGACCGCATCCGTGCGCGCCACCACGCTGGGCGCGAAATGGACCTCGGCGCTCAGCACGTGCGCGCTCTCAGGATCGTAAGGCGGCAGGGCCGCCCGGCCGTCCGGGCCCAGGGTCAGCGGCTGGCCGTCGAGGGTGAGGCTGACGGATCTCGGCTGCGCGCCGGTGCGGCTCTGCCAGGTGAGCCGGGCCGTGGAGGGCTTTCCCACCCCTTCGAGCAGGACCTCCACCTCGGCGGCGGGGCGCGGCAGATTCACCCACTGGCGCGTGCGCGCGACCTCCTGGCCGTTGGCGTCCAGGGCCCGCGCCGCCAGCTCGTGCGGCGCGAGCGACGCCCCGAAGTCGATCTGGCCGGTCCAGGGAGGCCCCTGGATCCGCCCGACGACCGTGCCGTCCAGCACGAGCTCCACGGCGGCGACCGGACCTTCGACGGCCAGCTCCACCGGGTAGGCACCCAGGGTCAGGCCGAGGAACAGGGTGACGAAAGCGATCTGCATGGCGGCACCTCCCGGAGAACCGGTGCCGTCATTCTAGCGGACCTGGGGGGGGTTACCCGATCAGGGGCACCGGCACGCCGGTGCCGGAGCCGAAATACTCGCGGGAGTTGGCGCCCGGGAGGGCGAAGCCGTTGATCGCGATGCGCCGGGGGGCGGAGCCGCGGTTCTCCTCGCTGCGGTGCACGGTGTAGGGTCCGAAGAAGGCGGCGCTTCCCGCCGCGAGGAGCGCCGGCACTCCGGGCTGGCCCGCAAAGCGGGTCCGTACCGTGGCGGGATCGAGGTGTCCGCGCAGGCCGGTGCGCGGGTAGAAGATCAGGGGGCCGTTCTCGGGCGTGGTGTCGTCGATCGCGACCACCGTCTGAATGTAGCTGCCGCGGCCGTCCACGTCCCGCCACTCGGGAGTGCCGTAGCGCCGGTGCTCGCTGTCCTGGTGGGGCTCGAACTCCAGCCCGTCGTTCGGATACTTGGCGTGGAGCTGGTTGAGCAGGTGGACCGCCTTGTCCGAGTCGAAGAGCTGGCCGACGATCGCGGTCAGCCGCGGGTCGCGGGCGTTCGCGATGAAAGCCGGCTCGCAGCCGCCCGCCCAGACCACCCGCAGCAGCCGGCGGCTTCCATTCGTTCCGCCGAAGACGAATTGGCTGCCGGCGTGCTCGATCTTGGTCTCGCCTTCTTCGATGCCGGAGAGATCCTCGGCGATCTCGCGGCCCACGGCGCGCAGCCGCTCCGCGGCCTCGCCGAGCGCCACCACCTCATCGCGAGAGAACAGCTTCTCGACGATCAGGAAGCCGTCGTCATAGAAACGACGGATTTCGGACTGCGACAACTCTCGGGACATATAGTTCGCTCAGTATAGCACAAAGGGGGTTGACCCTCACGCAACGTGAGGCTGTACCTTGACGAACGTGGCCCAGAAAGGAGCCGAAACGATGCGCCTGTGGAAGGTGGGAGAGCTGGCGAAGCAGACGGGGCTGACCGTCCGCGCCCTGCACCACTACGACGAGATCGGGCTGCTCACGCCTTCCCGGCGGAGCGCCTCCGGGTACCGGCTCTACGACGGGGTAGACATCGCCCGGCTGCTGCAGATCCTGTCCCTGCGGCAGCTCGGCTTCTCCCTAGACGAGATCCGGGACAGCCTGGCGAAGCCCGATCTCTCGCTCCAGCGCGTCCTCGAGCTCCACATCGCGCGTCTCCGCGACGGCATCGAGCTGCAGAGCAAGCTGTGCAGCCGGCTGGAGACGGTGGCGGAGCGGCTGCGCTCGTCGGAGGCGGTCTCCGTCGAGGAATTCCTGGAAACCATGGAGGCAATGAACATGTTTGAGAAGTATTACACCCAGGAGCAGCTCCAGCAGTTGGAGGAGCGCAAGAAGATGCTCGGCGAGGAGCACATCCGCCAGGTCGAGCAGGAATGGCCGCGGCTCATCGCGCAGGTCCGCGAGGAGATGGCCAAGGGCACGGACCCGGCGAGCGAGACCGTGCAGCGCCTGTCCAAGCGCTGGATGGAGCTGGTGCAGGAGTTCACCGGCGGCGACCCGGGGATCACCCAGTCGCTCAAGAACCTGTACCAGGGGGAGCCGTCCGTGCAGCAGCGCAACGGCCTCGACCCGGGCATCTTCGCCTACGTCCAGCAGGCCGTCGCGGCCTCCCGCAAGGAGTAAAAACACGGACGGGCACGGACCGGCACGGACGACAGGAATGTCCGTGTTCGTCCGTGAACGTCCGTGCCCGTCCCTCTGTCCTATTGGAGCGGCTCGCAGGAGCACTGCACGGTCGTCTGGCCCTCGCATTCGACGTCAGGCTTGCAATAGCTCAACTCTCCGCCGACGGAGCAGCCATGATAGGCCCGCTTCCCGGCGCAGGCGAAATCGCTGCAGTCACCGCAGACGAGCACCCTCGATTCCGGCTGCGGCGTGAGCAGCGGCGATGCCGGCAATACCGGCGCGGCCGCCGAGGTCATGAGCGCGCACGAAGACGCAGGTGTCGAGGTCAGGAAGGAGAGGTCTTCAGCCACGCTCGGGGAGCCGGCGAGCACGAACGCGGCCAACAGGAACAGCAGGAACCCCTTGCTCATCATCGATCCTCCTGGGGCTGTCAGCCCCTTTACAGGATCTGGTGCCCGCCGAGCTTGCAGCGTGACATGAAATATTAAACCCGGGGGCCCTCAACCTTCACAGGAGTGCAAGCAAAAGTATACTTGCATCGTAACCGGAGCTTCTTGCTCTTTTCAGTGGAGGTGGACGTGAACTCAAAAGCGGCATCCCTGTCCGTTGTGCTGTGTCTTCTGTCCCTGACCGCCCTCCGGCCCTCCCCGGCCGGTGCCCTCGACATCACCGGCTTCCTCCCCGGGCAGGGCGTAGGGACCCTGGGCGTTTCCTACACGGGGGAAGGCTACGACGAATTCTGGGTGGGAGAGACCAAGGTTTCCGATCCCGGAGTCGGCGAGGTCGACATCGTCAGCCTCGCCCTCTGGTTCGACTGGGGCTTCACGGACGACTTGGCCCTGGTGGGCAACGTCGCCCACGTGGATGCCGACTCCGACGGCCTCGGCGGCTTCGAGGACAGCGGTCTCCAGGACCTGTCCGTCCTCCTCAAGTACCGCTTCCTCTCGTCCGGCCCGCACAGCCTCGTGGGCGCGGCCGGCGTCCGCACGCCCCTCTCGGACTACGAGGCGAACCTGCCGGTGGACCTGGGCGACGGCACCACGGATGCGCTCGCCCGCCTGGTGTACCTGTTCAACCCCGGCGCGTTCTACTTCTCCCAGCAGGTGGGCTACGACATGCGCGGCGACGACGCCCCGGACGGCATCCCGATCTATACCGAGCTGGGCTACACCACCGGCAACCTGACCTTCATCGGCTTCTACTCGCAGCTCACCGCCGACGGCGGCACGGACATCGGCGATCCAGGCTTCACGTTCCCGAGCAACAAGGACGAATACAGCCGCGCCGGCGTCAAGCTCTACAACCGGCTGGGCGAGCGCTATGGGTTCAGCATCCTGGGCTTCACCACCCTTGACGGCCGCAATTCGGGCGACGCCCAGGGCGTCTCCGTAGGGACAACCGTCCGCTTCTAATGATTCCCGAGGAGGAAACCATGAGGAAATTGTCATTGATCGGCGTCTGCGTCGCCCTGCTGCTCGGGGCCGCGGCGCCAGGGCGGGCGGACGTGGTACTGGATTGGAACAACGTAACCCTCAACGCCATCCGCGTGGACAAGACGTCGCCGCCGAAAGCCTCGCGCGCGCTCGCCCTCGTCCATGTGGCGATCTTCGACGCGATCAACAGCGGCTCGGGCGGCCAATACGAGCATTACATCGTGGCGCCCGTCCAGTTCTTCGCTCCCATCTCCGTCGAGGCCGCGGCGGCGGCGGCGGCCCACGCGGTGCTGGTCGAGCTCTTCCCGGCCCAGAAGGCGACTTTCGACGCCGCCCTCGTCACCTCGCTGGCGGCGATCCCCGACGGTCCGGAAGAGACCTCCGGCATCTCCTGGGGGGAATCGGTCGCGAAGCAGATCCTGGGCGCGCGCAGTGAGGACGGCTCGGGCGACGTCGTGGCCTATGAAGCGCCGACCGGAGCCAACTGGTGGGCGCCGACGCCGCCCGCCTTCGCGCCCGCCCTGCTGCCGGGCTGGGGGCTCGTCACGCCCTGGGCCATGACGAGCGGCTCCCAGTTCCGGCTGGGTCCTCCGCCGACGCCGATCAGCCCCGAGTACACGGCGGCCTTCCAGGAAGTCGAGCGCCTCGGCCGGTCCAACAGCGCGGTCCGGACGGCCGATCAGACCCAGATCGCCCTGTTCTGGGCCGACGGCGCCGGCACGGCCACGCCGCCGGGCCATTGGCACGTCATCGCCCAGGGAATCGCGCAGGAGGAGCACCTCGAGCTGCTCGAGAACGCCCGGCTCTTCGCCCTCCTCGCCATCGCCGGCGCCGACGCGGCGATCGTCTCCTGGGACCACAAGTTCACCTACAACAACTGGCGGCCGGTGACCGGCATTCAGCACGCGGACATCGACGGCAACCCTGCAACCACGGCCGACCCGACCTGGACGTCGCTGATCGCGACGCCGCCGTTCCCCTCCTACACCTCGGGCCACAGCACCTTCAGCAGCGCGAGCGCCCGCCTGCTGGCGCTGTTCTTCG
>DASUNJ010000815.1:0-5604 GCA_036277235.1 Thermoanaerobaculia bacterium
ACGCGCGACCTCGCTCACCGGAGCCGCGGGCTCGCCGCCGAGGCCGGTGCCCGGCTGCACCACGAGCCCGTCGAGGACCGCGTCCTCGAAGACCGGGTGCGGTCGAAAATGGGCCGGTTCGTCTCCCACTCCCATGCCATCGAGGTCCTGGCCGACGACGGCGAGGTCACCCTGGCCGGCGAGATTCTGGACTCCGAGGTGGCCGGGCTGCTCGCGGCGGTGCGCTCCGTCCGGGGCGTGCGCAAGATCGACGACCAGCTCCGGGTCCACGAGAGCGCGGGGAACGTCTCCTCCCTCCAGGGCGAGCCGAGCAAGCGCAACCGCCACTACCGGGCATCGCGCCCCTGGCCCCCGGCCAAACGGCTGCTGGCCACCACGGCCGGCGGCGCCCTGGCTTTCGCCGGCTTTCACCGTCGAGATCCGATCGGCCTCGCTCTCGGCACGGTCGGGATCGGCCTGATCGCTCGCGGCATGACCGCCTCGGGTACCCAGACCCTGGACATCCACAAGGCGATCCTGGTCGGCGCTCCGATCGAGGACGTCTTCGGCTACTGGGCCGAGTTCGAGAACTTCCCCCGTTTCATGGCCAACGTCGTGGACGTCGAGCGCACCGGCAGCAACCGCTGGCACTGGGTGGTCCGCGGCCCGGCGGGCACGCACCTCGAGTGGGACGCCGAGCTGAGTGTGTTCGAGCCCGAGCGGGTCCTGGCCTGGAAGAGCCTGCCCGACGCGGTCCTGGGCAATTCTGGGAGCGTCCACTTCACCCCGACCGGCGAGACCGAGACCCGGGTCGACGTCCAGGTCTCCATCCACCCTCCCGCCGGCGCCCTCGGCTCGATCGGCCATGCCATCGCGGCCCTGCTCGGGCGCGATCCCGAGACCGAGATGGACGAGGACCTGGCCCGCTTCAAGGCGCTGATGGAAGAGGGGCGGACCACCGTCGAGGGAGAGACCGTGCTGCGCGGGGACATCCCCGCGGGGCCGGTAGAGCCGGTGCGCTTTCACTGAGCGAAACCGGTATACGCCTTGCACAAGCCTCAGCCGGGATCTACCGGCGCCCGGAGCTCTCGCACAAACTTCTTCGGTCCCGGGCGCCGGCGGTTCCGTTTCGACAAGGAGGACTCCCTATGAAAAAACGCAATCCGTTGACCCTTCTCGGTGGGGTCGGCCTCGGCGCCGGCCTCATGTACCTTCTCGATCCGGACGGCGGCCGCCGCCGCCGCGCCCTGGCCCGCGACAAGGCCGTACACGGCCTCAAGGTGAGCGGCAAGGCGCTGCGCAAGACGTCGGTCGACGTCGGCAACCGCACCCGCGGGCTCGTGGCCGGAGCGGCTTCGCGCCTGCGCAAGGGCGACGCGGATGACCACAGGCTAGGAGAGGAGAGCAAGAGCTCGAACGGCAGCCGGCGCCTCTCTCCGCGTGCGGCGGTGCTGGGACTCGGTGGCGTAGGCGCTTTGGCGGGCCTCGGCCTCCTGGCGCGCAGCAAGGGCAGCAAACCCGGAAACCTCAAAAGCCCCCTCCGCGAGAGCCGCTGGGACAAGGCGAAGCCTTCCGGACAGCAGCTCGAGTGGTAGAAGAAAGGGCGCCCGCAAGGGCGCCCTTCGCGTCCGCGTCTAGAGAAGAGCCATCAGGCTGCGGGCACCAACTGCTGCCAGATCTCACGCGCGTCGGACTCTTGAGTCAGCGACTCGACCGGGACGCTGCTCTCCCGGATGCGGTCGACTCGGGACTTCAACTGCTCAGATGGGAGTATGTAGACCTCCGGGACTGCAGTTGGATCCTGCACGGGTTCCGGATAGCAGACGAATACGACGTAATGGTGTTTCTCCGCGCGGAATCGATCAATGAGCCACTCTGTAGTTCCCGCGAGCGTCTTTACGTCGATCGTCAGCGCGTGGCCAGGCTCTTGAACCACCATGATGTCGGCATCGAACGGCTGTGCAAGCGTCAGATTGGCTTCGGCTCCCAACCTGTGCAGGACGGACAAAACGTAGAACTTGGCAGCCAGATCCAGATGCTTCGACCGAGTCAACCATTCCGGACGCGGTGATCTTGAAGGGGGAACGAGGATCGGTTCCTCCCATGCACCAGGATCGTCTACCTGTGCAATCACCAGGCTGTTCACTTCCTCCTCGCTCAACTTCTGAGGCCCACGAGCCTTCATAACGCCCATCCTGTTATGACCCGGAGCTTCTTGCCCTTGACGTGTACGATGAGCTTGAGGGTCCGCCCTGAATCCGAGCGGCCAACGATCTGAAACCTGTCCTTGAACCGTTTGTTCTTACGGATGATGATGCCGTTCCAGAACAGCTCGGCAGCTTCCTCCACGCCGATGCCATGCGCAGCGAGTTTGTCTTCATCGAACTCAAGCTCGTAATCGGCTGCATCAAACCTGTTCCAGTTGACCATCCCCAATCCCGCCCGTTGTCCTCGGTTGATGCAAGATTAACAAAGCCAATCACTTAGACAGTCTACGCCGCCTTCGGCAGGGGTGTCAATCAGAGCTTGATGTCGTCCAGCGAGAGCAACCCCTGCTTCAAAGCGTAGATGACGGCCTGGGTGCGGTGGGCGAGCTGCAGCTTCGAGAGGATGTTGCCCACGTGGGTCTTCACCGTGTCCTCGGAGATGTGGAGGGCGTCGGCGATCTCCCGGTTGGTGCGGCCGTGGGCGAGCTGATGGAGCACCTCGGTCTCGCGCTCGCTCAGGGGCTCCGTCAGCCCGGTGCCATGGGCCAGCTCCTGGAGCACGGAGCCGGCCACGGCCGGGTCGAGCAACGATCTCCCCCTCGCGGCGCCGCGCACCGCGGCGAGGAAGACCGCGGGATCGGCGTCCTTGCGCACGTAGCCGATGGCCCCGGCCCGTAGAGCGCCCACCACCCGGGCGTCGTCGGTGTGGGCGGTGAGCACCACCACCTGCGTGTGGGGAGAGAGGGCGCGGACCCGGCGGGTGGCCTCGACGCCGTCCATGCCGCCCGGCATACGCATGTCCATGACCACCACGTCAGGCAGCCAACCCTCCAGCCTCTCCAGCACCTCCTCGCCGCTCGAAGCCGCGCCGACAACCTCCATGTCGGGAAAAGATTCCAGGTAGCTGCGCAGGCCGGTCTGGACCACCTTGTGGTCGTCCACCACGACGATGCGGATCCTGCCGCTCACGATGCCGCTCTCAGCAGCCATCCCATGTAGAGGATCGCATAGGAAAGCATGCCTGCGCGCGCCACGTCCCAGGGATCCGGAACCAGGAACAGGAGGGGGAGGCTCACCAGCAGGATGAGCAGCATCAACGCAAAAAACCAGACCGGGAGGCCCGGCTCCGACCAGGGGCCGCCCATGGAACGACGGAGGCGAAAGAAGCTCCATGCTTCCCGGAGAGCGAACAGAAGAAGGACGGGAGAAATGACCTGAACGCCCTTGTCGAGCCAGTAGAGAGGGACCGCGAACCACCCGTACAGAGGGTTCGGCACCTCCAGGGTCGGCACCACGGCGCAGGTCAGCCAGAAGGCCAGGGCGAGCAGCAGGAAGCGGTGCTGGTGGCCGGCCAGCCTCAGACGGAGGCTCGCCGCCGACCCCACGCCCGGCTTCGCGACCGCCTTTGCCACCGCGGAGGTCACCATGAGCGCCGAGGCTATCGCGAACAGGGCGAAGGCGAGGCTCGGCGTGCTCGCCAGGAGGACGAGAAACACCATGACCACCGGAGTGTCCACCATCATCTTCCCCATCGTGCGGATGGGGTCGCCGGGCGCCTTCGGCGGCGTGAGCGGCGTGCAAGCCCGGACCTCCGTCCCCTCGCCGGGAGCGCTCCGGACCTCCAGCCTGCCGTTCACCGCCTCCAGGCGCTCGCGCATGTTGCGCAGTCCCATGCCGGCCGACTGGCCGGCCGGATCGAACCCCTGCCCGTCGTCGCGAACCTGAAGGAGCAGGGCCGGAGCGCCGTCCTGTTCGGTCTTTTCGAGACGCACCTCGACCGTCCGGGCGCGGGCGTGATGGGCGACGTTCGAGAGCGCCTCCTGGGCGATGCGGAAGAGGTTCTCCCGCGTGCTGTCCGGCAGGCGGTCGTCGGGCGGGAGGTCGCCGATCTCGAAGCGCACCGGGATCCCGCTGCGGTAGCCCAGGGCCTCGCACTGCTCGCGCAGGGCCTCGACGAGCCCGGCCGTGGCCAGCGGCTCGGGCCGCAACTGGCTCAGCATGGCCTGCATCTCGACCATGGCCGCGTGGGCGCTCCTGCGCACGTCGGCAAGAGCGGCCCTGGCGCCGCCGGGGTCGCTCTCCCACCGCTCCTCGGCGGCCGCGGAGCTGAGCTTGATGCTGAAGAGCTGTTGCTTGATCGAGTCGTGCAGGTCCCTGGCCAGCCGCTTGCGCTCCTGTTGCGCCGCCGATTCCCCGGCCGGATCGAGCGCCCGAGAGCCGCCGCCCGCCGTCATGGAGATGATCTTGAAGCCGCCGACGCCGATCAGGAGCGTACCCAACAACATGAACAGGTCAACGGCTGAATTCGGCCTCGTCTCTCCCCTCCAGACCAGCAGCGGGGCAAGCCAGGCGAAGAGGAGCGCGATGGCGATGATCTTCGCGACCCGCGAGAGGGTATCCGTCCTCCGGACGTCCACAAGGGTCCAGAGCGACAGGCTGATCCCGAAGAGGAGGAACCCAATCGCCTGCAGGAGCGCGAGCGGGCTCGGCTTCACCGCGGCCGGGAAGAGACCGAGCACCCCCTGGGGAGAGAAGGCGAGGCCCAGTCCGAGCAGGGCCGCCAGGGCGGCGTTGGCCAGCAGCAGGGTCCAAAGCGAGATCGCGTGTCTGTTCATGAAGGGAGTCTAGGGATGCGGCCGGGGCGGGCGCATCGCCCGAAAGAGGGAATCTTCCTCCCCCGAAAGGGTGATCAAGTCCCGTTGTGTACAATCCCACCCCGAGAGGAGGCTCAATCTGCGTAGAGTCGGGATCTTTGGCTGGGGGATCGTCGCGCCCCGATCGCCGAACGTCGAGGCGTTCGCGAGGAACCTCGCGTCGTCGGAGAGCTGGCTGTCTCCGTTCGAGGGCTACGGCCCCAACAACTTCCTGGTGGGCAATCCCGAGTTCTCGTTCGAGGAGTACAAGGGCTGGATCGACGCCCGCTTCCCGCCTACCCGCTATCGCCAGCTCCAGGAGAAGATGGACCCGACCACCCTGTTCGCGGTCGGCGCCTTCATCCAGACGCTGGGGCAGAACCCCGGCATCGAGCAGGAGCTCCAGCGCCTCGGCACCCAGGCCCACGTGTACGTGGGCACCGGCATCGGCAACGTCATCACGATCGCGCAGGCGACCCTGGCCCTCGACCGCGCCCAGCGCGCCTGGGACCGCTTCTGGGCCGAGCGCAACCCCGACCTCAAGGCGTGGTGGGACAGGGCCGCCGAGGAGCGCGCCGCCGGTGTCAAGGAGGGCGACGTCCCACCCCCTCCCGAGGCCCTGCCGTCCGAGGAGCGCGCCGAAGCCGACCGCGCCTGGTGGCACTTCTGGGCCGGGAGCTGCCCCGACCTCCGCGTCTACCTCGCCGAGATGGCCAAGATCGAATCCATGAGCGTCGAGGGGATCGTCGCAAGCGGCAAGATGAGCGTCCTCAAGGAGAAGCAGC
>DASUNJ010000816.1:0-22966 GCA_036277235.1 Thermoanaerobaculia bacterium
ATCGCCTGCCCCTGCGCCATGGGCCTGGCCGTGCCGACCGCGGTCATGGTGGCGACCGGCCGGGGCGCCGAGCTGGGCGCGCTCATCAAGGGAGGCGAGGCCCTCCAGCGCGCCGGCGACATCACCCATGTCGTGCTGGACAAGACCGGCACGGTCACCGAGGGCCGTCCCACCGTGACCGATGTGGTGACCGTCGAGGGCAGGAAGCCCGAGGAGTTGCTGCGGCTCGTCGCTTCCCTCGAATCCTCGTCCGAGCATCCGCTGGCCGACGCCATCGTGCGCCATGCCCGGGACCTCGGGCTGTCCCTCGTCCAGGCCGGAGAGTTCCAGTCCGTGACTGGCCGCGGCGCGCTGGGGATGGTCGACGGCGCGGCGCTCGCGGCCGGCAACGAGAGGCTGATGGCGGACTATGCCGTCCCCGTCGAGCCCCTGCAAAAGGACGCCGAGCGCCTGACCGCGGAAGGGAAGACGCCGGTCTACGTGGCGATCGACGGCAAGCTCGCCGGCCTGCTGGCCGTGGCCGATCCGATCAGGTCCACGTCGAAGGAGGCCATCGCCCGCCTGAAGCGGATGGGCCTGCACGTCGTGCTCCTGACCGGCGATCATCGCCGCACGGCTGATGCCATCGCGAGCCAGGCCGGGATCGATCGTGTCGTGGCAGGCGTGCTGCCCGAGGGCAAGGTCGAGGAGATCCGCCGGCTCCAGCAGGAGGGCGCCGTGGTCGCCATGGTGGGCGACGGCATCAACGACGCTCCGGCGCTGGCACAGGCGGACGTGGGCATCGCCATCGGCAGCGGCACGGACATTGCCATCGAGGCGAGCGACGTGACCCTGATGCGCGGCGATCTCGGCGGAGTGGCCGATGCCATCGCCCTGTCCCGGCGGACGATGCGAACCATGAAGCAAAACCTCTTCTGGGCGTTCATCTACAACGTGGTGGGCATCCCGGTTGCCGCCGGAGCGCTCTACCCCGTGTTCGGACTGTTGCTGAGCCCGATCCTCGCGAGCGCCGCCATGGCGTTCAGCTCGGTGAGCGTCGTCGCCAACAGCCTCCGCCTCCGCCGCGCGCGGTTTGCGTGAGAGAAAGGAGACCGATGATGGAACCGGAACTGGAAATGAATCACGCGGACTGCGGCTGCGGAGTCGGCGAGCGCAAGGCCGCCGGAGTGGACCCCGAGATCAAGGACAGCAACCTGAAGCGCCTGCGCCGGATCGAGGGGCAGATCCGCGGCCTTCAGAAGATGGTCGAGGAGGACCGCTACTGCCCGGACATCCTGGTGCAGGTCTCCTCCGTCCAGGAGGCCCTGCGCTCCGTGGGCCGCGAGCTCATGAGGAACCACCTGAAGCATTGCGCCACCCAGGCGATGAGGGCGGGCGGCGAGCAGTCGGATGCGATGGTGAACGAGCTGATCGAGATGGTTTACAAGCACTCGCGCTAGATCAGCTTCATCTGCTCCGGCCGCCGAACCCGCACCACCCCTTCCCGCCGCTCCACCAGCATCTCTTCCAGATCGGCGAGGAAGGGTGAGGGCCGGGCCTCTACCGTTTGCCCCCGCAGCGTCCTCTTGCGGCTATGAAAGAGGAAGAGGCGCGAGCGGGCGCGGGTGATCCCCACGAAGAAGAGCCTGCGCTCCTCGGCGAGGTCGGCATCTCCCCCCGGCCAGACCAGGGGCAGGAGACCGTCCTCGCAGCCCACCAGGAACACCACCGGAAACTCCAATCCCTTCGATGCGTGAAGAGTGAGGAGGGAGACCCCTTCCGCTCGGGGGTCCCACGTGTCCACCTCGCCGCCGAGGGCCAGCTCGGCCAGGAGCTGCTCCGGGTCGTTCCCCGCCCGCAACGCCAGCGGCCGGATCATCTCGACCGCGGACCGGAGGACCGCCAGATCCTCGCTCGACGCGGAGGTCAGCGGCAATCCATAGGCGAGGTCGTGCAGGAAGGGCTCGATGCCGCGCTCCGCGATCTCCAGGGTCCGCTTGCGGAGCGCCAGGAACAGCGCCTGGACTCCGGGCTGATCGAGCAGAGGGCGATGCGACCGCTTCTGGAACGGAATGCCCGCCCGGCCGAGCGCTTCCTGGATCGACGGCGCCTGGGCCTCCGTCCTGTAGAGGATGGCGATGTCCTGAAAGGAGAGCGCCGGAATGTCTCCCCCCACCCGAGACTCGACCCGGCCGCTGTCGAACGAGAAGGAAGAGATCCCGCCCAACAGACGCTCCAGCGTCTCGACCACCAGCTCGGCCTCGGCCCGTTCGCTCGCCGCCTGCTGGATCACGATCCGCTCGGCGGGCTCTTCCTTTACAGCCACGAGGCGCCGGTCTCGAACAAGACTGGCCGGGCGGATCACCTGGCAGGCCGCATCCACGATCGTCCGGGTCGAGCGGTAGTTCCGGGTCAGATGGATGACGCGGGCCCCGGGCCAGTCTTCCTGGAAGCGGAGAAAAAAACCCACGTCGGCCCCTCTGAAGCCATAGATCGACTGATCCGGATCGCCGATCGCGCAGAGGTTCGCGCCGGGAGGAGCCAGGAGACGGACCAGGGCGTACTGGAGCGGATCAACGTCCTGGTACTCGTCGATCGAGATCCAACGGAAGCGGTCGCGATAGAAGTCGCAGAGATCCGGCCGCTCCCGGAGAAGCTCCAACGGCTTCAGGAGAAGATCGTCGAAGTCGAGGAAGCGGTTGCGCGCCATGGCCTGCTCGTACGCCGCCGCCCGCTCCCCTCCTTCTCCATCGACCTCCTCACCTCTTCGAAACCGGCCGATCTTCTCCAGTAGTCGCTCGGCCCGCGTGGAAGTAACCCCGAAAAGCTCTTCGAGCATCGCGCTCCGCTCCCGGGGCGAAGCGATTCGGAGATCCGGGTCTTTCGTCTGCTCCTGGATCAGCATCAGGCCCAGCCGGTGGAAGGTCGCCACGGTCGGCTGCTTCCCCGGAAGCAGGGCGGCGAGCCGCTCCCCCATCTCGGCCGCGGCCCGCCGGCTGAAAGTCAGGGCCAGGCACTGCTCCGGAGGAATGCCCCGCGAGGAAATCACATGGGCGATCCGATGGGTAAGCGTCCGCGTCTTGCCAGTTCCGGGACCGGCGACGATGAGGAGAGGGCCGTCGACGATCTCGGCGGCGGCGCGCTGCTCGGGGTCGAGGGTGTCGAGAAAACCTTCACCCCTAACCCCTCTCCCATCCGCACTCCCGGACCCCCGGGAGAGGGGGACCAGAGTCTCCTCAGCCTTACCTCCGTCCTTCTTTTCCCCCTCTCCCGGGCGGGAGTGAGTGCGTGTGGGAGAGGGGGTTAGGGGGTGAGGGTCAAACAACCCCGCCACCACCGCCCGCCCCCTGATCTCCTCCGGCTCGAACAGCCGGATCACCCCGTACTCGCCGTCGTACCCCGACTCCCTCCGTACCTTCCCGGCGCGCAGCCGGGACAGCGCCTCGGCCAGGAGCGGCTCTCCGGCTCGGGCTACGTCCTCCAGGGGCACACGCTCCAGAATGCCGATCTCCGGTCCCAGCTTCCCCACCAGATGCGAAGCCGCCTTCTCAACGGATTGGGACTTCGGACCCACTCCGTGAAGCTCCGACAGCACCTCCGGCAGCGGCACGAGACAGCGGAACGGGTCCTTGCGCCCTCGCTCCCCATCCTCGGAGCGGTCGGCCAGCTCCTCCACCCTGTGCAGGACGCCCACCGTCAGCGGCTTGCCGCACGCCGGGCACTGCCCCTGGACGCGCCGGGTCTCGGCGGGCTCCAGGCAGATGCCGCAGGCCCGATGGCCGTCGAGGTGATACTTGCCCTCCTCGGGGAAGAACTCCACCGTGCCGCCGTAGCCCTCGCCGGTTTCGAGGGATCGCCGGATCGCGAAGTAGTCGAGCTCCGTGTCGAAGGCGCTGGCCTCGCGGCCCAGCATGGGGGGCGAGTGCGCGTCCGAGTTGCTCACCAGCGTGAACCGGTCGAGGCCCGAGACGCGCCAGTTCATCGGAGGATCGGACGACAGCCCCGTCTCCACCGCGAAGATGTGGGGAGTCAAGTCGCCGTAGCACTCCTCCACCGAGTCGAACCCCGACTTCGAGCCCAGGACCGCGAACCAGGGCGTCCAGACGTGCGCGGGGATGAGATAGGCGTCCGCGCCGCTCGACAGCGTGATCTCCAGAAGATGCCGCGAGTCGAGCCCGAGGATGGGCCGTCCGTCCGAGGCGATGTTGCCGATCGCCCCGAGCCGCTCGCGGATGCGGCCGGCGGTCTCCAGGTTCGAGGCGTAGATCAGGTGGTGGACCTTGCGGGTGCGGTCCCCCTTCTTGTAGATGGTCGAGATCTCCACCTCCAGGAGGAAGCGGACCGGCCCATGGCAGGAAGGCGGCAGCTTGCGCTCCACCTCGCGCTCGATCTCTGGGCGCAGCCGGAACAGCCCCGGCTCGGCCGGCACGAGCTTCGCGCGGATCTCCTCGAACCAGGCCGGATGCGTGAAGTCGCCGGTCCCGACGACCGTGATGCCCTTGCGCTTCGCCCAGAGCGCCAGGTGCTCGAGGTCGGCATCCCGGCTCGTCGCCCGGGAGTACTTGGAGTGGATGTGGAGGTCGGCGTAGAAGAGCATGGCACGGAATGAGGAAACGGCGGTGATGATAACCCGCCATCCTCATTCCGTCCATGCGCTTCTTCTAGCGGCGATGGATTATCGCCGTCTGGACGAATTTCTTCTCCAGGGGATCAGAACGCCCCGGTCTCGTTCCCTCCGCAGTAGCGTCCGGCAGGGTTGCGATAGGTCTTCACCGCTCCCGTCTTGGTGTCCGTGACGCTGATCGTGTACTCCAGGTTCGACAGCGAGCCGTAGTAGACGTCGATCCCGTCGCCCCGGTTGATGATCTTGGTCACCAGCTCCGGGTTGCCGTCGCCGAAGCGGAAGGCGCCGGAAGTCTGGGAAAGCTCCAGGGCGCCAGCTTGGCCTCCCTGGCCGTTGCCGGGATTGCGCCACTCGGCTGTCACCTGGAAACGGCCCTTCTGAAGGCACAGCGTGCCCGACCCGGGATTGCACTTGGCGGCGGCGGCAGTCGTAGAAGCCGCGGCATTGGCGGGGAAGGCGTTCTGATCGACGCTGCCGCACTGCCCTGCCGTGCCGTAGTAAACCTTGTAATTCCCCGTCCGCGTGTCGGTGACGAACATTTCGAAGAACAGGTTCGTGAGCTGCCCATAAGACACTCTCACGCCGTTCCCGGCCTCCTGCACCTTGACCATCAGCTCCACGTTGGAGGGATCGCCAAAGGTGAAGAAGCCCGCGCCGTCCGAGCCCTCGATCGCCCGTCCGACCCCGTTCGTGTTGTCGAACTGGTTGTACCAGTCCACCTGCACCTTGAAACGCTCGCTCCCGGCGCAGAGCGTGTTGAGCGCCGACCGGCAGGGCTGTCCGGGCGCCGGCGGCGGAGCGAACTTCGTCCGCGTCGCGTTGATCACGCGATGGTTGTCGCGCTTGTTGGCGACGCCGGTCTTCTTGCCGTTGAAGGACACCGCGGGATTGGAGAAATATGGGGCCGCGGGGCAGCCCTTCTTGCACTGGTTCGCGTACGACATCACCGTGCGGAAGCTGCCGTCGACGAAATACCCGTACGCGTAGGGGAAGAGGGCGCTCTGCAGGGGAGAGCCGTGAGCAGGGTCGTGCTCGCACCCCATGACATGGCCCAGCTCATGGGCGAGCAACACCCACGCCCCGTTCAGGCAGGCCCGGTTGATGATCGCGCCCCCCTGGACCGTGACCTTGCGGTCCTGGAACACGTCCTTGCGCATGATGCTCGTGGCGAAGGCGCAGCCGGTGAAACCCTCCTCGACCACCAACGCGGTAAACGCCGCTCCGTACTGGCGCTGCAGCTCGATCACGCGCGGGTCGAGCCTCACCCAGTATCCGTTGCCGTTGTCGCGGTCCGGGCGGTTGACCTCCTCCGTGTAGGGCATCTCAAGCCGGACCTGGATATTGCTGTTGATGTAGGAAGTGTTCGCCAAGTCGACCTCGTGCTGGAGGAGCTGCTGCATCGCGGCTGTGCCCCCGGCCTTCAGACGCGCCTCGGGGGTATAGAAGGCGATGAAGTTCAATCGCGAGATCGCCGCCTTGCGGGCCGGCGCGGCCAGGAGGCGAGGCACGCCGTCCTCCTCTTCCTCTTGAGCCGCGAGGAGCGCCGACGCGGGTACCAGATCGAAAGTCTCGAAATCCTCGGAAGAAATCTCTTCGACCCTCTCCATCCGATGCCCGCCGTCCGCCGGAACGATCCTGTAGACCGCCCCCGGCACCATGATCCTCCCCAGGACCCGGCCGTCCCGCACCGTCAGGGTGACGTCGCCCGCCGTCTCTCCCCCGATCCTTCCCCGCCAGGCGAAATCTCCCTGCCCCCGCACCTCCAGGTCGGACCGGTCGGCGACGACCGTCTGGCCATCCAGGAGCGGAATCCCGATCCGCCGGGAGCTCAGGGCGGCGACGTCGATCCTCACCGGCTGCTCCCCGGCCGATGCCGCATCCACGAAACGGAGCATCTCCCGCACCGGGGACTCGGCATGGACGGACAAGGGAAGGGTGAACAAGGAGGCCAGCAGGAGACGGAAGACACGGGGCGCGAACCGCATGAAGGCTCCTTTCTGGTGAGTGGGGACTATGGTAGCAGGATGCCCTGATCAGGAGCTCATGCACCGGACTCCGTCGGAAGTTTCGCATTCAGCCAACCGCTGATGCCCGCCGACATGACCTGGACATTGCGGTACCCCATGTCTTTGGCTCGGCGAGCTGCATTGGGAGCTTTTCTACACAGCGGGTTCGAGCAATAGAACACCAGCAGCGAGTCCTTGTCCGCCGGAAGACTCTTTTCGTCGTAGCCGGCCGGATCAAGATTCAACGCGCCGGGAACCCGAGCCTGTGCCCAGCTTTGGGGGGAGTTGACGTCGATGGCCGTTGCCTGTTTGTCCTGGATCAGTTGATGCAGCCTGGGGGGCGAGACCGTCTTCAAGCCCATGAGCCACGCGAACATGATGTCTCTCCTATGCGCTGTTTGCTTATGCGGCGCGCCGATAGCGCATGAACACCGGGCCGAAGGCCTTGTCCACTCTTGGAGTCTACTACGCTGCCAGCAAGGCCCCCGCCATCTGCGGGGACCGGCGGCCAGCAAGGTGGACCTCACCTTCGAGCGCGGCGGCGAGCCGATCCGGGTGACCCTGCAGCTACGCAAGGTGGTTTAACATACCGTCATGGAATCTACATCCGACGGCTGGCTCGTGGCCTCGCTGGTGCTCGGGTTCCCGATCGCGTTCCTGGGAATCTGGAGCTTCGTCTGCGCGATCCTCGCCATAGTAAGCGGGTATCGCTCCCTGGCGGAATTCCGCATCGAGCGCGCGGTGGCGGACGAAGGCGAGGAGCTGCCAACTCCGTGGTACGCGATGATCGGATGGGGATCGTACCGGGGCGGGATCCTCACTTTGCGCTCCAGCCACGATGGCCTGACGCTGCGCATCCCTCGGATCTTCCCGTTCCATCCGCCGATTCGCGTGCCTTGGGACCGAATCCGGGAGGACGGCGGCCGCTCGATACTGCTCGATGGCCGCGTTCGTCTTCGCGTGCCTGAGGAAACGCTCACCGCGATCCGGCAAGCCCAGGCACGCCATGCCGGCTGATGCCTGAAGCTCTTAGCGGTGAGCGGCCGCGCTGGCGCCGCCCATATACGTTCAGTCCAGATGGCTTGACGTAATTGCATGGTGCAGCGCCTCAAGCCTGCTACCGATGAACTCCTTCACCGAAGAATCTATCTGTGCCTCATGTTTCTTAAGCCATCGCTGACTCGTTTCCGAATGGTCAAAGATGTCGTCGAGGATGGTTATCGTGTCACGGATCTGTTCCTCACTATGGATAATCTTGACCACTGGACTGGTAGCATGCGGAACGAGAACACCCATCGCGAAGCGATCGTAAGTGCCAAATGACAGGAGAGGGTAGCTATAACCTTTGCCGATCTCTTGAAGGCGCTCCATAGAGCACACCCTCACATTGACACCTGCTTCTTCCTGTATGCAAATTTCAGAGAAGAGCCTCCTGAAAAGAACCTGGTCGTCAAAGTAGGTATTATCGTAGATAAAAATTCTGCGCGAATCGCAACCGCGTTGCCTGCGCAGCAGGTAGTGGGTTGCCAAGTAGTTTAACGCTGATGGCTTGTCCCATAGATATGTGAGCTCATTGAAGGAAACAGCGCGGACCGTACTACGGCACTCTTGGAGGTAAAGAGCTGTCTTCTCAACCCACATATTGTAGGCCTCGGAGTAAGCTCCGGCGTCCTCAATCTTGGTGGCTCCAACGGAATCGCCTAGATCTCTGTATGCCGTCGAATATTCAAGCAGAGCAGGAGAATCATGCTCGACGATCGAACCAAGTGCGTCAGCGAGGTATGGTACGACCGCAACTTGCGGATTCTTGGACGCCTTCTCAAGGAAGATATCCGGCATAAGGCGCACTGCTTCAAGGATAATATGGATTTGTGGCAACTGCGTGGTAGCCGCATCAGCCGGCGCCGAATCACGGATCGGCAAGTATTCATTAGCGAGAGTCTCGCCAAGCACTTTCTGCGTCGCAGCGTGGAGCACGACATCGAGGAAACGCTGCTTATCCTTTGAGAGCTTTGCCCATATTTCGCGGATTCGCCCCGCGATGTAGCTATCGTCTTTGGATCTCAACTTTGGTCCTATCCCTTATGGCGCCCATGTGTCTGTCGGTGAGCGACGGGCCGCGCGATAGCGAAGTATCCGTCCACTCGACTGCCTGGGATGCCAGGCGGCGCGCATCGTAAGAGTCGAAAAAACATAGACTTATCCAGTTTACGTCCGGACCGGCCAGGTGTCAATCGGGATGGAGGAGTTCGGGACTCGCTCGAAGGCTCTCCCGCTCGCTGGAGGGATTCGACGTCATTGACGAACGTTGACGATAGTGGCCTGCATGAGGGCGACCACCTTGTGGGCAGATCCAGATCCAGAGAACGCTCGGACTTCGCCAGTGCAGACGGTGAGAAGCTTTCCCGAGCTCTGCACCTTTCCAATAGCCAGGAAGTGGTCCCCAAGTGCGGGCCGCAAGAGGTTGATCTTGAACTCGGCTGAGACAACCTCGCAGTCAGGCGGTGCCTTTGTCAACGCTGCGTATCCACATGCACTGTCGAGGATGCTTGTGATCGCGCCGGCATGAACATAGCCGTGCTGCTGGCAAAGGTGCTCGGAGAAAGGCAGTGCGATGTGCACCTCGCCATCTGCGACCGAGGCAAGCGTTGCACCGAGGGTCGCCATCAGGCCCTGCGCACTGAAGCTATCCGCGATTCGTTTGTGGATGTCGTTCATCGACATTCGTCAGACACCTTTAGGAACACCTGAGATAGTACCTTCGCCGGGCCGGGATCACCAGTCAGCCTGGGCCGCCTTCGGCTGCAAGCCTCCAAACATCTCGCCTCCGGCAGGTACCCAGTCTCCGAACCTCACCACTCGGAGGAGCCCATGAGCACCCTCTACCCCGGCCTGGCCCTCGCCGTCGCTCTCCTCTACGGGCTCGACCATCGGCGACGTCGGCGCTGCCGTCGCTCAGAATGCGGCAAGTCGGCCAGCAAGGTGGATCTCACCTTCGAGCGCGGCGGCGCCGATCCGGGTGACCCTGCAGCCGCGATCAGTTCCGGAGTGCGATTCATGGTTCGCTTCACCTATTTCTGGCAATTGCGGTCGTTCGCCGCGTCTTTTTGCGTCTTGTACAGCTTGCCTCCCTCGCTCGCGCATTGCTTTTCCGTGGTGAAGAATACCCGCCCCTTGCTATTGCAGCAGTAGCCTTCGCCCTCTCTGGCTTCACAAGCCTGCCGGGCCTGCGACTCGGTTTTATAGAAGGTCGCTCGCTTCTGCGCGCACGATTCCGGGGTCCCGGGAAACACCTCTCGGCTGCTGCTGCAGCACCAGCCGTCAGGCTCCTCGGACTGGAACTTGCGACAGCGCGCTTCTGCTTCCCGCTGGTCCCTATAGAGCTCTCCACTGGCCCGGCGGCAGTCGGCTTCCATGCCGAAGAACACCTTTCCATCCCGGCTGCAACACCAGCCCTCGACACGACAGCGCTCTTCCGCTTCCCGCTGGTCCCTATAGAGCTCTCCACCGGCCCGGCGGCAGTCGGCTTCCGTGCCAAAGAACACCTTTCCATCCCGACTGCAACACCAGCCCTCGACACGGCAGCGCTCTTCCGCTTCCCGCTGGTCCCTATAGAGCTCTCCACCGGCCCGGCGGCAGTCGGCTTCCGTGCCGAAGAACACCTTCCCATTCCGGCTGCAACACCAGCGTTGATCCGGTATCTGGTCCCGCCATTGCGCCACGGCATCCAACTCCCTTGAGCTCAACCTGCGTGCGGACTCGATCCCGCCGCGCGCCATAAGAACCTGCTCGCCAGCTCCGAGCGCCTGCTCCTGCGGTGACGTGATCAGGACGGTGCCCTCGAACACAGTTACGATCGTGGAGCCGGGCGCGACCTCGATGTTGACGACGCTGTTGATGATCCCCCCTCCGTCGGGGGTCTCGAAACAGACCACGTCGCTGTCCACCCAGACCCGGCCGAACTTGATATAGAGATAGACGCAGCGGCGGCGGCCGTCGGACACCACCTTGAACTTGAACTCCGGGTCGGTGTTTTCGGCGAGTTGGACGAATCCGCCGCCGTCCAGCTCGATAATGGCGCTGCTGGCCTCACCGGTGCTTACCGTGTCGCCTTCGTACACGCGTTCACCATCGCCCGCCCTCCGCTGATTGCGGAATACGTGGTCGCCGATCGTGCGCAGCGTGCCGATCCTCCCGGGACCTTCCGCAGGCGGCTCCGGCGGCGGCTGTCTCGTCGTCGTCGAACAGCCGGAGAGACACGCGAGCAGCATCCACGAGAGGAACACATCTGCGATCTGTCTGGCGAAAGTCGTCATGCGAACCTCCTTCGTGGCGGTTCATGGACTGCTCTTGGGTTTTGCAAAGAGAGACCTGATCTCCTTCACCTCGGCGGCCAGGATCTGATCGCTCGGAACCCACAAGACCCGTCGCTCTCGCTCGTCCCAGAGGACGAGCTCGCTCTCCGTCTTGTGCAGCAGGAAAAGACTCCCCTTTGCGCGGTCGGGCAGGGGTTTCTCGGATGTCAACACCACGATGGGGAAACGGGTCGGACGCAGCAAGGTGCCGTACGCGAGCGGCAGGAACAGCCCATACATCAGGAAGAGGACAACGAACGGTGCGACCAGCCACATCTTCAGCCGCGCGGGCCGAATCACGTGCCACGCCAGCGCCAGGACGACGCCTGTCTGCAATGTGGCCCACAACAGGAGATAGAAGTGGTCTTCCAGCTTGTCGCGCTCGTCGGCGAGGATCCAACCGGCCAGCTCCACACTCTTTTTCGAGGATTCCGGCTGTCCGGGGCCGCCGTAGAGCAGGTTCGAGACGTTCAGCGCGGGCGCGAAATCGTTCAGATAGCGCGTCAGATAGAAGATCAGGGTGCACAATAGCAGGAGAAAGGCGGCGTTTCGCCACAGCCAGGGCCGCCGCTCGAACGCCCGTGCGATGCCGCGCCGGGCCCTCGCGAGGCGCTTCGTCACCTGCTCTCTTCTCTTGCAGAGGTAGATCGCCGCTGGCGAGCCGAGGATCAGGAAGAAGAGAAAGATGCATCCTGCCCAGAACAGCCATGGGATCATCAAGGAAAGGCGCGACACCAAGCTCACGAAGAAGCTCGCGCCTTCCTGGAGATAGTAGTCGGGAGTACGCTCCAGGATCCCGGACAGCCCCAGCGAACGGAGCTGCGCTTGGGAAATCAGGTAGCCGCAGGCGTACAGGACCGCCGCGATGCCGGCAAAGGAGCTGGTAACCCAACCGATGAAAACCGCGATTCCTTTGAACAGGTTCATCGGCGCTCCAGGCACCTGCCGAGGCCGGTCGGCCCTATCTTCCAGACACTACGGAGCTTCCAGCACTCTACTCGCCCTCTCGTGGGCTGTCAACGCACTGCTGAAAGTTGGAGCACAGGCCTACCTCTACAGCCCTTCGCACTCCTGGATACACACAATGCCTTCGCACACGCAGTAGGCGCAGTTGCAAGCAAGCCAGCACGGGTTCTGCGGACTCCAATCGGGGTTCTCACACATTTGCACGCATTGCTGAAATACGGACCAGCAGTCGCCTGAAGAGAGCCAGACCGGGGCCTGGAAGCCACGAGATGGAGTGACGAGCGCAACTGGCGGAGACGCACAAGAGGTCGCAGCTACTGTAGGCGAGACGACGGGCGCGGTAGTCGGAGAGGCGGACAAGGACGCTCCGAAGGCGACGGCGAAGATGAGACAGAAGCTTGGGATAATCTTGGGCATAGCGGATCTCCTCTGACGGTCGGCTTCCCTGTGTATACCAAATTCTGTTGAAGGCAATCGCTCCGACCTCGGGCATAAAGTCGCCCAGGCCACCGCGGCTACAGCCTCGAAGCGGAATCGAGTCGAGTGCCCGCCAAAGCGCAATCAACGAAAAAAGATGCACGCCTATCTCTATGCATCTCCAGAACTCGTCTTAAACTTACACTCTTCTCTTATCAACGTCAAAGCGATAGAGCTTGACGCATAAACACTCTTCCGAGGAGCCAGACATTCGGACGCTTGGGCGAGGCCATGAAGCGAGGATGAAGGGCTCTCAACCCGGGCCGGGAAGGCTGTCAAATCGACCCGGGCGGCTCCGAGCGCACGGCAAACCGTCCGGATGGCGCTCCGAACGGCTCCAGACGCGAACGGAACGATTCCGGACGCGATCCGGGCGGTTCGAGTCATAGTCCGCATCGCTCGACCCGTGGTGCGGACGGTTCCGATCGTGGCTTGAACGATCCGCATCGCGAGGTGGACGGTTCAGGCGATGATCCGCACGGCTCGGACCGCTGTGCGGACAGTTCAGATCGCGATCCGGACGGCTCCAACCGGCTTATGGACGGTTCCCCCCACCTCACGGACGGTTCCCCCCGTCGTACGGACGGTTCCCACGCGGGTATGGACGACTCCGACCTCGATCTGAACGCCTCCCCCCGCGCTCTGAACCGTCCGTACCGTCACCCGAGCTGTCCGTACAGCCGCCTGAGCCGTCCGCACCGCGGTACGAGCGGCTCCCGTGGCGTCCTGAACCGTTCGTCCCGTCTTCCGAGAGGCAGCGGAGACGGTGCGAATGGCTCGCTCCGCGCTCTGAGCTGTCCGTGCAGCCGCCCGAGCCATCGGTACCGCGGTGCGAACGGCTCCCGCGGCGCCCCGAACCGTCCGTCCGGCCTTCAGGGAGACTTCGGACGCCGCCTCAGCCGTCCGCGAGAGCCCGGCTCGGCTCGCGGACTGCCGGTCATGTCAGGCGGCTGGTGAGGTGAACGCATCATCCTCCGTGAAGCCCCATTCGGTGAATCGCGGGTCCTCGGTTGTCATGACATACGCCTCGTCACCCTCCACCAGGAACCGCACGGCGCTCCCGGCGAACTCCAGCCTCACGCCTGCCACGGTTCCGAATTGGTTCCGAATCGCGACATAGCGCACGAGGCTCTCTCCAACGGGCAGTGTCGGTCCGACCTCGCGAGCGTCCAGACGGACGTGCTTACCGCTCTCCCGCACGTATTCTTCGTTCTCTGCGTCGAGAGGTGGAGCGAAGGGATCTCGCCAGGCCGCCTCCTGCATTCGGAGACGCTCGCCATCGCCGGCGACCCCGAAGAGCACGACGTCACCGCCAGAAAACTCGAGCTCGAGGTCGCCACAGGACACTTCGACCACTCCGTCGTGCTCGTACACGATACGGCTGGCGCCGATGAGCCGCTTGCCCAGGACGCGTTCGAGTGCCCCGAAATCCACGTCGGATGCCATGGTTGTCCGCCTAGCGACCCTCCATGAGCTTCTCCAGCACTCGATGCCCAAGAGCGGTCGGCCCGATCGCGAGCCGTTCCGGCGATCCCTCGCTCAAACCCAGCAACTCCGGGGCGGAGTACACCCTCTCCGGATCCCACATGAGCGGATGATCCCACACACGCCGGAGCTCATCCAGGGGCACGGGCGTGACCGACACGATGCGCAGGCGGCCCGGCGAGTCCTCCTCATACGCAATCCGATCAACCTCCATCACGCCCTTCCCGACGACTCCCGCGATCAGTTCCTGGGCGAGCCGGTACTTCTCCCAGATCGAAAGGCCGGGGAAAGCGAAGTGCAGGTAGTAGATCAGCTGCGGGAAGTCCTCCTCGACATCGCAGCACTCGACCAGCAACCAACGCTCCTGCTCGGTCAGCTCCGGCAGATCCGCCATCCGACTACGCCCTCCGGGGACGCCGTAAGAGTAGTAAAAACATAGACTTATCAGTCTAGGTCCGGAGCGGCGAGGTGTCAAACCGGGACGCCCCTGTGATTTTTGCCCCGCCCCCCGCGAATAACATGGCCGAACGGAGACGCCATGACAGCCCTCGACCCACAAGACCGCTTCCTGACTCTGCTGGAGGAGCACGACAAGATCCTCTACAAGGTCGCGAGCTCCTACTGCAGGAACCCGGAAGACCGCCGGGACCTGATCCAGGAGATCGTCGTGCAGCTCTGGCGGTCCTTCGGCAAGTTCGACGACAGCTACCGCTTCTCCACCTGGATGTACCGCATCGCGATCAATGTCGCGATCTCCTTCTACCGGAGCCAGAGCCGGCGGACGCGGGACACGGTGCCGGTCGAGGAGTCGATCCTCGAAATCGCGGACCCGGGAGCGGCGGAGACCTCGGATGACATCCGGCTCCTCCACCACTTCATCGGCCAGTTGGATGAGCTCAACCGGGCGCTCATGATCCTTTACCTGGATGGAAACAGTTACGACACCATCGCCGAGATCCTCGGCATTTCGACAACCAACGTCGCCACGAAGATCAGCCGGATCAAGGAAAGGCTCCGGCGCGACTTCGCAGGGGGCGGGCGTATGAAAGGAAACGACCATGGAGCTGCAAGACATGAAGGACCGTTGGAACGAATATGACCGCAAGCTGGACGCGAGCCTGCGCCTGAACACCCGGGTGCTGCGCGAATTCGGCCTCAACCGGGTCGACTCCTCCCTGAGGCGGCTGACCCGCCTGATCGTCTTCGAGCTGCTGATGGGCCTCCTGGCTGCCGTCATGCTGGGCAGCTTCATCGCGGACCACCTCGGCGAGATGCGCTTTCTGGCACCGGCCGTCGCGCTCGACCTGTTCGTCATCTATTTCATCGGCTGGTCCATCCGTCAGTGGATGGCGCTCAACAGTCTGGACTACGGCGAGTCGGTCGTGGAGATCCAGAGGAAGCTCGAGCTGCTCAGGATCGACCGCATCCGCATGACGAAGTGGGTGTTCCTGCTCAGCCCGCTCCTCTGGATACCGCTGCTGATCGTGAGCGTCGAAGGCCTCCTGGGGCTGGATGTCTACGCGATCCTCGACACGGCCTGGCTGGTTTCGAACCTCGTCTTCGGCCTGGCGGTGATCGCGCTGGCGCTCTGGGTGTCGAGGCGGTATGCGGACCGGATGCAGGGCTCGCCGCTCGTCCGGAGCCTCGTGAACGCCCTCGCCGACCGCAGCCTCAACGACGCGACCGGCTTCCTGGGCACGCTTTCGAACTTTGAGAAAGTAGCCTGAGCAGGAGGATGTAGGGGGCCGGCGCTGCCGGCCCTCAGACGAAGCGGGGTACTTGCGCAACTCGGAGAGCAGAGAGTAGTATTTCCCTTGCTTCTGCTTCTCTTGAGATCGGAGACTCTATGGTCACCAAGAAAACGGCAGCGAAGAAGCCCGCCAAAAAGGCAGCAGCGAAAAAGCCCGCCAAGAAGGCGGTTGCCAAACCCGCTAAGAAAGCGGCAGCGAAAAAATCCGCCTCCAAGAAAATGTCCAAGTAACTGAAGTGATCCCTAGGCCCGGACTCTTCGCAAGCCTCATGCGGTGAGGAGTTGGAGCAGTGCGGTTTCGTCGTAGTCAAGGAGAGGTGCGATCCGGTGAATGAGCTGGGATGGCGCCATGGTATTGGAATGAACCGCCAGCAGGTGGCGGAGATGCGTCTTGTCCGGCCAGCTCTCCTCGCGAGTGCCCGCCATACGTCCCAACCATTTAATCTGCAAGCCTCTCGACCTTGCAAGCCGAAGTCCCAGTTGAACTTCCTCCTTGAGGCCTGCGCAGGTGAGAGGCCTATCCGATCCGGGGCCAAGCCAGTCGGCGAAGAGTCGAGGATCCTGCAAGGGATCCCGCGGGAAGAGGCGCTTGTAGAGATCCCGGTCACCGGTAAGACCTGCGAGCAGGGCCGCCAGAAAGGCGCACTTGGGACAGCGTCCGCAGTGCGGCCGGTGGAAGTTTGCGCCCCCGCAACTGCTCTGGAGCGGTACGAGGTCTTGGGCCGTTTCCAGGAAGCGGGCGTAGATCCCCAGGTCGTAGAGCCCCTTCACGGGGCTCACCAGAGAGAGTCCGGCGCCGAACCGTCGCTTCAGATGCAGGTTCAACGCTCGTATGAAATCCGTGGACTTCTGGTGCTGGTGGTTCACCGGCTCGCCGCAATAGGTGGTCATGGCTTCGTCGGAGGAGCGTTCGATGCCTAAGACGAGATGCCTGCAGCGATGGGCCAGTGCGTAAGGAAGCGCCGCCGCCACGACCTGGCCGATTTGGAATTGGCTGAGATACCACTGGCCGAAAGATTGTTCAAGGGCGCCGCGCCGGTTCACGTCCAGGAAGGCTCGGTGCTGCCTGGTTTCCTGCGCGAGGTGCTCGTATACCCGGCGCAGTTGCTGCCATGTCCGCCGCGCCTCTGTCAGGTAAAAGCACTGCACCTCGTATCCGGCCCGCCTGAGCAGCCGGTAACAGTAGAGACTGTCCTTACCTCCTCCCATGAGGAGCAGCAACCGGTCAGGCCTTCCGGGGGTCAGCGTCTCCGTTCTTGGCAAGCCGGGCGTCGTACGCAGCTCAAGAGGCAGGTAGGTTAGCGGGCGTCCAGTATCGTACAGCGCTTCCAATCGGAGGGAGTGGCAGGCCGCAAGGAAGTACTCCCTGCCGGCAGCTCCCGGATCGGGAAAGACAGTGGTGCTAGCCATGGTGGCGGTGGACAGGTCCACCAGGCAGGCCAAGGCCAGTTCCTCCACGCATGTCTGCCATGCCCTTGGCGGAAGGTCCGGCGGGTCGTGGTAGACGACGTGGACGGCGTGCTCCGTCCGGTCGACACCGAAGGTCAGCGTCCAGCGTCCAGGGCTCCGCTGCCGGATTCCTATAAGCCGGACCTCGCGCGCTGTCACGGGCTTTCGTGTGCGCAGGCTCATCGACTTCCGGGCGGAATCTCCTTCGTTTCTGGCTCCCCGGAGCCGAGGGGCTCGGCGATCGTCGCGGGATAGGCTTGCTTCAAATACTTCCAGAGCTGGTGAACCCTTGGGTCCTGGTAGATCGTGTCGATGAACCGCTCGACGATCGCCTTGTCCTTCTTGACAGCCTGCGCCAAGGCATTGACCAGGTCGGGGCAGCGCTCCGCCCCGTAGTAGCAAGGCGCCATCCCCAAGATGTCCATCGCTCCCCGATTCTGGAGAGAGCGCCATGTGGCGATTTCGTCGCCTACGTAGGCGTAGAGGAGTGCCTGGTCCTTCCAATCGATAATGCACTCGAGGCTATAGGGCGTGTTCACCAGCAGGTTTTCGACAGTTTCAATCGCCAGGTGCTGCGCATCCGTAACTCCCTCCTCCCAAAGGCGGAGCTCATCGTTCGCGCTGACGCCCTCGATACAGCGTACAGGCAGGAGCTGGGCCGCCGGACTCTTCAGTCCTACCAGATCACGCCAGCGGCTTTCGAGCAGCCGCAAGGCCTCATGCCCGAAAAGCCCGGCGACGAAGGAGATGGCAAGCTCGAAACCCTCCTCCAATGGAAGCAGTGCGGTCAGGACGATGCCGATGAAAGGGGCAATGGCCAACCGGCCAGCGGAATGAAGGAACGCGATCGGCTGGAGGTCGGTCCGCATCGTGCGCCAGAAGAGGTGCCAGAGCACTATCAGGATCGCTCCCATCGCTCCGGCGGCGCCGATCGAGGCGATCCACCAGAGCGGCTCTTCGCCGGAGTCCGCCTTCCCCGACAAAAAACGCTCGAACGCTATGAAAGACCAGTAGATCAGAAACAGATAGACCAGATGGAAAACGAGAAGCGGGGCCAGATAACGCCTCAGAGTGTGCCGATCCCGGTACCGGGCCTCCAAGTAGCCGGCCAGAGAGAGATCTTTCATTTCGGAATTGAGCTCCTCCGAAGAGGTGACGATCTCACGTGCCTTGACATCCGGGCTAATGTAGGAACGGAGATTCTGGATCCGCACCTCTTTCCCATGGGTCAGAAACGCCAAAACCAGGGAAAACGGCAGGATTGCCAGCATGATCGAGCTCGCAACAAGGAGCGGATCGAGCTGAAAAAGAACCATGGTTCAACCTCGCTCCAAGTTCGGAGTTGCTTGGCTGCAGCTAATGTGGCAACACCAGCGATTTCCGGAATCCGCTTCTTTTCTTTGTCATTGCAGTATGAATGGGGCATGACTACGCCGTCAAGGCTCGCGGCTTTCCCAATCAGTCTCGGCGGCCAGCCGTCGGCACCTTGACGCCGGGCGCTCCCGCCTCTTAGGCTCCCGCCATTCAAGGAGGAGATCTCGATGCGGACCTTCAATTTCCTGCTCCGGACGGGCGCGCTCTCGCTACTATTGGGAGCCGCGCCCGCCGCGGCCCAGCCGGCCTCCCATCCCCTCGACCCGCTGAGCGGAGAGGAGATCCGCGCCGCAGCCCGCGCCCTCAAGGCCCGGCCGGGCTTCCCCCAGGACGCGCGCTTCCCCCTCGTCGCCCTGAACGATCCGCCCAAGCAGGAGATCCTCAAGTACAAGGGCGGCTCCTCGTTCCCGCGCCAGGTCTTCGCCGTCATCTACGACCGGGCGACGAACAAGACCTTCGAAGCCCTGGTCAACGTCAAGGATCCGAAGAAGGCCAAGGTGGACTCCTGGACGGAAGTGCCGGGAGTCCAGCCCATCGTCATGGAAGAGGATGGCACCCTCCTCGACGAGATCATCCGCGGCGACGAGCGCTGGGTCGCCGCCGTCGAGGCGCGCGGTCTGAGGCCCGACGACGTCCAGATCGACTACTGGGCGGCGGGAACGATCCCCGAGCAATACCGCGGCCGCCGGCTGCTGCGCGGGTTGAGCTACTTCCAGGGTGGCGCCGCCAACTTCTACGGCCAGCCCATCGAGGGGCTCGACGCCCTGGTGGACCTGAACAGCGGCGAGGTCTTGGAGCTGACCGAGACGCCCAAGCCGCCGCCGCTGCCCGATCCCGGCCAGGATTTCGACGAGGAATCCATCCGGCAGAGCCTCGGCAAGCTGCGGGAGGCTCCCAAGCCGCTCTCGATCACCCAGCCCCAGGGCACGAGCTTCGAGATCCGCGGCAACGAGGTGAGCTGGCAGAAGTGGCGCTTCCGTTACCAGATGCACCCGCGGGAGGGCCTCGTGCTCTACCTGGTGAGCTACACGGACCCGGCGGGCCAGCCGCAGCCGGTTCTCTACCGCGCCTCCTTCTCCGAGATGGCCGTGCCGTACGGGGACCCCGCGGGCAACTGGAACTGGCGCTGCGCCTTCGACGTGGGCGAATACGGGGTGGGCAAGGGCGCGGGCGCGATCGAGGCGAAGCTCGACGCTCCCGAAAATGCCGTGCTCCTGGACACGCTCTTCGCCAACGACTATGGACGGCCGGTGGTGTATCAGGACGTCCTCGGGATCTACGAGCGGGACGGCGGGCTCCTGTGGAAACACCGCGAGATGGGCGGCGACCAGTGGAACAACGAATCCCGCCGCGGGCGGGAGCTGGTGGTCTTCACCATCGCCACGGTGGGCAACTACGATTATTCGATCAATTGGATCTTCCGCCAGGACGGATCGATGCACGTCGAGTCCGGCCTGACCGGCATCATGCTCCCCAAGGGAGTCTTCCAGGAGACCCACTCCCACGACGATAACGGCCACCTCGTGGCGCGCCGCGTGGTCGCTCCGCACCACCAGCACATCCTCAACTTCCGGCTGGATTTCGACGTTTACGGCCCCGGCAACTCGGTGACCGAGATGAACACCCGCTCCATGCCGGCCGGCCCGGGCAACCCGGCGGGCACCGCCATGGTCATGGAAGAAAAAGTCCTGCCGCGCGAAAAGGATGCCCAGCGCGACATGAGCATGGCCGACGCCCGCGTCTGGCGAGTCCTCAACCCGGCGCAGAAGAACGCGCTCGGCATGGAGCGCGGCTACATCCTTGTGCCGGGGTCGAACTCGGTGCCCTACGCGCTGGAAGGATCGCTCGCACGGAAGCGCGCCGGCTTCATGGACCATCACTTCTGGGTCACCAAATACCGACCGAAGGAGCTCTACGCGGGCGGCGACTATCCGAACCAGAGCGAGGGCGGAGACGGGCTGCCGCGCTACGCCGCCAAGAACGAGCCGATCGAAAATACCGACCTGGTGCTCTGGTACACGCTGAACGTCACCCACATCCCAAGGCCGGAAGAGTGGCCGGTCATGCCGACCACGAACGTGGGCTTCCGGTTGATCCCGGCCGGCTTCTTCGAAGCCAACCCGGCGCTGGACGTGCCGAAGTAGAAAAGGTTTTCAGCGGAGATCCGCGGCTGGCCAGGCGAGGGCGGGATCTCCGTTGCGCTGCATCCAGGCGAGGAGGCGGAAGCGCAGGTCGCGCAGGACCTCTCCCGCCGCCGGCTCGGCGACGAGGTTGCGCGCCTCCGCCGGGTCGGCCACCAGGTCGTAAAGCTCCTCGCCGCGGGCCGGGTTCTTCCAGACGACCAGCTTGTGCGTCGGGGTCCGCACGACGCGGTAGGCGAGGCCGCCGAACCTCTCGCTTTTCTCGTCCGACCATTCCGCGAAAGCCTCGCGCACCTCGAGCTTTCCATCGAGCGCGGCCAGTAGATCGCGGCCGGGCCAGGATTCCGGCGCCGGAAGGCCGGCGAGCGAAAGGAGCGTCGGCGGCAGGTCCAGGCTCGAGACGGGAAGGTCCGAGGCGAGCGCCCGCGGCAGCCCCGGCCCTGACAAGATGAAAGGAACCCGCAACGAGCTCTCGTACGGGACCTGCTTGCCATTGGCCTTCGAGCCGGGCCCGCCTACGCCCCGCTCGCCCATCATGTAGCCGTTGTCGCCGAGCAGGACCACGACCGTTCGCTCGGCGAGCCCGGTCTCCTGCAACGCCGCGAGCACGCGCCCGAGCTGCTCGTCGAGATGGCTCACCGACTCGTTGTAGTGACGCCAGTCGTTGGCCGGCACGTCGCGCGGAAAGCCCGGAGGGAGGAGCTCCTCGTCGCTTCGCCCGGCATAGAGGGCTGCGATCCGCTCCGGGTTGGGATCGTTGGGAAAATGAGGCGCGGTGAAGCCGAGCCAGAGCAGGAACGGTCCGGCCTGCGCGTCCTTGCCGCGCAGGAAATCCACGGCGTCGTCCGCGAAGATCTCCTGGGTGAAGCCTTCGACGACCTCGTGCTCGCCGGAGTGCCCGTGAACCAGCTCGGGGTCGCGGTAGTCCGCGCTGCCGCCCGGCAGCCAGGTCCGCGCCTCGTCGAAGCCGCACTCCCAGGGTGGCGGGGGAAGGTGCCACTTGCCGACCGTTACGGTGTGGTACCCGGCATCCCGCAACAGGCTCGCCACCGTCGGACGCCGACAAAGGGTCTCCGCGACCCCAGGCGCCTGGAGCTGGACCGACCAGACGCCGTGGTGGTAGGAAGGCAGGCCGGTGAGCAGACTGGCGCGAACCGGGTGGCACTGGGAAACCGAGGCGATGGCCTGACGGAAGTAGACGCCGTCACGCACCATGCCATCCATCACCGGCGTGATCACGGCGGGGTTGCCCGCCGCGCCCAAGGCATCCCAGCGGTGATCGTCGGAGAGCACGACGACGAAGTTGGGGCGCGGTGAAACCGTCGGCGAGGCGAGCGGGGGCCCGGCGCAGCCCATCGACGACAGGAGCAGCACAGCAGTGAGGCCGGTCGACCAGATCGAATTCATCGAGAGATTTTACGTGGATTGCAGGATACGCGTTTAACTGGCTCGCTTCGTGCAGTGGCATCTTTCAGCTTCACTTAGAGCTCCGACCTTCTTCCGCGGCAGGTGTTGCGCGCCAGCGGTGTCCGAGAGCTACCACCTTACTGGAAGGATTACTCATGAAACGACGCATGATTCTAGGTTTGTCCGCTCTCCTGCTCTCCCTGACCGTGGTGGCGCCGACTGGCGCCTCGACCGACACGACGATGTGCCAGATGGATTACACGCTCAAAGGTTGGTCCATTTTCTACAAAGCGTCGCGCGGAGCGGCAACGATCACCTGCGACAACGGCCAGACGGCGACTGCGAAGATCTCCGCCAAGGGCGGCGGCCTGACGGCCGGCAAATCCCAGGTGCGTGACGGTCACGGCAAGTTCTCCGAGGTTGGCGACATCAAGGAGCTGTTCGGCACCTACGCCATGGCGACCGCCGCCGCGGGCGCCGGCCAGTCGGCCGAGGCACAGGCCCTCACCAAGGGCGAGGTCTCCCTGGCCCTGGCCGGCAATGGCACGGGCATCGAGCTCGGCGTAAGCTTCGGCAAGTTCACGATCACCCGGCGGTGAGCCCCGCGCAGTAGACAGCCCGTCGCGCACGCGCCGGGCCGTCTATGAAGCATTCCGTGTATACCAGACCAGGGATACGCCCAGGGCAATCATCGACAAGGGAAGCAAGGCGTTGTTGACATCGGCAACGAGCTGAACCGAGCTCATGACGTTGCGAAACGCCCCCACCGCGAAAAGCAGCGCAAATACCGCTCCCGACCAGCCCAGCCACTTGGGGAAGCGCGCCTCCTTGAGAATGGAAAAGCCTGCAAGAAGGAAAAAGGCCGCGAGAGCTGTTTCGCCAAGAAACTCGCCAATGTAGTTGCCGAGGTAGAGATTCAGGCCATTGAAGACCACCTCAATGCTACTTTTCGT
>DASUNJ010000817.1:0-14563 GCA_036277235.1 Thermoanaerobaculia bacterium
TCCAGATCTGGACCGACGTGGACGGCATCATGACCGCGGACCCGAGGATCGTCCCTGAAGCAAGACGGATCCGGACGCTATCCTTCAATGAAGCCCTGGAGCTGGCCTGCTCGGGAGCCAAGAAGCCCCACTATGGCACCCTGGGCCCGGCGAGCCGGGCGAACGTTCCCATCCGCATCCTCAACTCCTTGCACCCTGCGGAAGGCACACTGATCGGCCGGCGCAATAGCGCAGGGATCAAGTCGATCGCCTGCAGACCCGGCGTCCATCAGCTCACCGTGCATGGCGACCTGGAACGGGTCTGGGAGGTCTGCGAGCGCTTCCGTCCGGCGCTCCTCACCCTGAGCGTCGAGGAGGACCGTGTCGAGCTTTCCCTGGACCGGCCCGACCGGCTGCCTGAGATCCGGGAGGCATTCTCCCGCGTCGAGGTCAGCCCGGGCCGGACCGTGGTCACGCTGGTCTCCGAGGATCTGGCGACAAATCCCGGGCTCGTCGAGAGGGTGCTGGAGATGGCGAGGCCCTGGGAGCCGCGGCTGCTCCTCGAGGGAGTCTCCGCGCCGTGCGTACGCTGCCTGGTGGACGAGCGCAAGGCCGAAACGGTGATCGCCGAGCTGCACGAGCGGGTCTTCCCGGACGGGGACATTCCATGAATCGCCTGGCACTCATCGGATATGGCCGGATGGGCAAGCTGATCGAGCAGCTCGCTCCCGAACACGGCTTCGAGGTCGTCCTGCGGCTGGACGGCTCGGATCATCGGATCGACGAACGCTTTCAGGGAGTGGACGTGGCCATCGACTTCTCCCAGGCGGCGGCCGTGCCGGAGACGGCGGAGCGCCTGGCGCCGCTGGGCATCCCCCTGGTGGTGGGGACGACCGGGTGGCACGAGTCGCTGCCGCGGGTCCGCGAGGCGGTTGAAAAGAGCCAGGCCGGTTTCCTCCACGGCGCCAACTTCTCGGTCGGGGTGCAGGTCTTCTACAAGCTGGCCGAGGCGGCTTCCCGCCTGCTGGCGGAGGAAACCTCGTATGAAGCCTGGCTCTACGAGATCCATCACAGCAAGAAGAAGGATGCCCCCTCGGGCACGCTCCTCCAGATCAAAAAGGTGATGGAGGGGGCGGGCTGGGACCGGGGGATCGACGTGGCCAGCAACCGGGCCGGGGCGATCCCCGGCACCCATCAGATCGGGTTCGATTCGGAGGCTGATACCATCACTCTGCAGCACACCGCCCGCAACCGGGCCGGTTTTGCGCACGGGGCCCTGCGCGCCGCGCGCTGGATGATCGGCCGGCGCGGCTTCTACGAGTTCAGTCAGGTCTGGGAAGAGATCGTCGCTTCCCGGTGAAAGGCATCGTCATGTTTCAAGGCTGCGGTACCGCTCTGGTCACCCCCTTCAAGTCCGACCTCTCGCTCGACGAGGAGGCGCTGCGCCGGCTCGTCCAGCGCCAGATCGAGGCGGGCATCCACTTCCTCGTCCCCTGCGGCACCACCGGGGAGAACCCGACGCTCAGCCGCGAGGAGCACCTGCGGGTCGTCGAGATCACGGTCGAGGAGGCCGACGGCAAGATCCCCGTGCTCGGGGGAGCGGGCGGCAACGACACCCGCGAGGTCGTGGCCCTGGCCCGCGAGGTCGAGGCGCGCGGCGCGGACGGCCTGCTGGTCGTCACGCCCTACTACAACAAGCCCACGCCGGACGGCCTCTTCGCCCACTACCGCGAGGTCAACCGCGCCACCCATCTGCCGATCGTGGTCTACAACGTGCCCGGCCGCACAGGCTTGAACGTCGAGCCGGCCACCCTCGCCCGCCTCGCCCAGCTCGAGCGGGTCGTGGCGGTCAAGGAGGCCTCGGGCAACATCTCCCAGATGTCGCAGATCTTCCAGGTGGTCCCCAACGACTTCGCGGTGCTCTCGGGCGACGACGCCATCACGCTGCCCCTGATGGCGCTCGGCGGCCTGGGCGTGGTCTCGGTGGTTTCCAACGAGGTGCCCTACGCCATGTCGCGGCTGGCCTCCCTCTGCCTGGAGGGGGATTACCCCGCGGCGCAGCAGATGCACCGGCGGCTCCATGCCCTGATGGAGATCAACTTCATCGAGTCGAACCCGGGACCCGTCAAGGCGGCCCTGGCGATGATGGGGCTGATCGAGCCGGCCTACCGCCTGCCCGTCGTGCCGCCGCGGCCGGAGAGCCTGAAGAAGATCGAGGCGGCGCTCTCCGACCTCGGGCTCATCCCGGGCAGCCCGGTGGAGAGCGTGGAGACTCCTGTACATGCCTGAGCTGCGCCAGGAGATCGAGACGCTTTTCGCCCAGTCGCCGGCCGAATACACCGGCGATCCTGTCGACGTCTTCCGCCGCTTCATGCTCGCCCTCAACGTGGGCGAGATCCGGGCCGCGGAGCCGGACCCGTCTTCGCCGTGTGGATGGCGGGTCAATGCCTGGGTCAAGCAGGGGATCCTGCTCGGTTTCCGCATGGGGAAGCTCGTGGACATGTCCGCGGGCGGGCTGCCCTTCTTCGACAAGGACACCTATCCGCTGCGCCGGCTGGGCAACGGAGTGCGTGTCGTGCCCGGAGGCTCCTCGATCCGCGACGGCGTCTACCTGGGCAAGGGTGTCACCTGCATGCCCCCCATGTACATCAACGTCGGAGCCTGGGTGGACGACGGGACCCTGGTCGACTCGCACGCCCTGGTGGGGAGCTGCGCCCAGGTGGGCAAGAGGGTCCACCTCTCGGCCGCGGCCCAGCTCGGAGGAGTGCTGGAGCCGGTGGGCGCCCTGCCCGTGATCGTCGAGGACGACGTCCTGATCGGCGGCAACTGCGGAGTCTACGAGGGGACGGTCGTGAAACGCCGGGCCGTCCTCGCCGCCGGCGTGATCCTCACCCGCTCGACCCCGGTCTACGATCTGGTCCGGGAGACGATCCATCGGGCCGAGGAGGGGATGCCGCTGGTGATTCCCGAAGAGGCCGTGGTGGTCGCCGGCAGCCGCGGTGTGACCAGGGGCAAGGGGACGGAGTGGGGGCTGTCGCTGTATACGCCGGTGATCGTCAAATACCGGGACGCTTCCACGGACGAGCGGGTGATGCTCGAGGATTGGCTACGGTAGGGCCAGCACCTGCGTGATCGCCGGCGGCGATCCGATCTGCGCCCGCAGCAGCATCTTGACCTTCTTTTCCATCTCGTCGGCGATGGCGCTGTCCGGCGGGAAGGGAAAGGTGAGGAAGCCCACCTCCTTGCCCGCGATCTCCTCGACCCGGACCGGGACCAGGTTCTCGTGAGCCCCGATCAGATCGCAGAACAGCTCGTCCACGATGGCCACGACCGGCCCTCTTTCAGCCGCTTGGAGCAGCTCCTCCCTGTCCCGATCGACCGCCAGCACCGGCTCCCCTTGGGATAGGCCTTCGAAGCTCGTCCGGACATCCGCGTCGAGCCGGAGCTGGAAGAGGTCGCGGTCCGAGGGGCGGACCGGCTCGCGGAGGACCACGATCCTTCCCTCTCCGGCGAAGAGGTCTCCGAGGAGCGCCCGGGCCTGCGCCGCTCCGACGGTGATCAGGGGAAGGGCGGTGGGAACCGCATGCCCCTGCCGCTCGCGCCAGGCGCGGCGGAGATCGGCCAGCCCTTCGACCGGGGAGTAGAGGAAGGCCCGGCTCCTGTCATCCTCGTCCAGCCGTTCCAGGACGGCGGCCATCGTGGGCAGGGGCACGGCCCTGCCGTGGCCGTCGGTGATCTGGCCGATGGTGGCGTTGAAGCGCTTGCCGCGGGCCTGGGCCGTCTGGAGCGGGAGGAAGGCGGCCGGCTGCTGCACCCGCTGGCCGAGCGGAGAGAGGGCGGCCCGGAGCGCTGCTTCCATCAACCCTCCACCCCTCCTCCGCCGCCGCTCTTCTTTCCCCATGCCATGAGAGAATCTTATCGTTTTCGGCCCCCCTCTTGAAATCCTGCGCCTCCTCGACTAAAATCCACAGCGCCCGGGCACAATCGATCCGTCCCCGGAGTTGAGTCCCACACCATCAAGAATGTAGGAGAAGGCCATGGCCACCACTGCGCAAGCTGAGACTCTGCAATTCCAGGCCGAGACGAAACAGCTTCTCGACCTGATGATCCACTCGCTGTACTCGAACAAGGAGATCTTCCTTCGCGAGCTGATCTCCAACTCCTCGGACGCCCTCGACCGGCTCCGGTTCGAGTCGCTGACCCGCCCCGAGCTGCTGGAAGGGGACGAGAAGCTGGAGATCCGGCTGGAGACGGACCGCGAGGGCCGCACCCTGACCATCTCCGACAACGGCATCGGCATGAGCCGCGACGAGGTGGTCGCGAACATCGGCACGATCGCCAAGTCCGGCACTCGCGAGCTGGTCAAGCAGCTCAAGGAGACCGGCTCCCAGAAGGAGATCCTGGAGTTCATCGGCCAGTTCGGCGTGGGCTTCTACTCCTCCTTCATGGTCTCCGAGCGGGTCGAGCTGATCACCCGCCGGGCCGGCGAGGAGACCGCCACCCGCTGGGAGTCGACCGGCGACGGCACCTACACGATCGAGGAGGGGGAGCGCCCGGTCCGCGGCACCACGATCAAGCTCCACCTGAAACCCGAGGACAAGGACAACGGTCTCGACGACTTCTCGGACCGCTGGGTGGTCAGCCGCGTCGTCCGCCGCTACTCGGACTTCGTCATCTACCCCATCGTCCTCAGGGCCGACAAGGACCCCGAGATCGAGGACCTGGCCAAGGAGCAGGAGACCGGCGAGAAGCCCAAGATGCCCATGGAGGAGAAGGTCCTCAACTCCATGAAGCCGATCTGGATCCGTCCCCAGTCCGAGGTGACCCAAGACGAGTACAAGGAGTTCTACCGCCACATCTCCCACGACTGGAACGAGCCCATGAAGGTCATCTCGTTCCGGGCCGAGGGGCGGATCGAGTACCAGGCCCTGCTCTTCATGCCGTCGCAGGCGCCGTACGACCTCTATTACGTCGCCTCCAAGCCGGGCCTGCAGCTCTACGTCAAGCGCATCCAGATCATGGAGCGCTGCGAGGAGCTGCTGCCGCAGTACCTGCGCTTCATCCGCGGCGTGGTCGACTCCCCGGACCTGGCCCTCAACGTCTCCCGCGAGATGCTCCAGCAGGACCGCCACATCACCCGGATCCGCAAGGGGCTGACCAAGAAGGTCCTGGACACGCTCGACGAGATGAGGGAGAAGGACGCCGAAACCTACCTGAAGTTCTGGGCGGAGTTCGGCCGCGCCATCAAGGAGGGGGTCTCCTCGGACTACGAGAACAAGGAGCGCCTCCTGGAGCTGTTGATCTTCCAGTCCTCCAACGACCCGGAGAAGCTCACGTCGCTCAAGGACTATGTCTCCCGGATGAAGGAGGACCAGTCGGAGATCTTCTACCTCCCCGGCGAATCGCGCGAGCAGGTGGACAACTCGCCGCACCTGGAGACGTTCAAGGAGAAGGGGATCGAGGTCCTCTACCTGGTGGACACGGTGGACGAGCTGCTCACCCAGTCGCTGCACGAGTACGGCGGCAAGCGCCTGAAGTCGGTGGGCAAGGGCACGGTCTCGCTGGGCAACGAGGAGGAGAGGAAGCAGACCGAGGAGGAGCTCAAGGCCAAGGAAGAGGAGCTCAAGCCGCTCCTGGAGGCGCTCCAGAAGAAGCTCGACGAGCACGTCAAGCAGGTCCGTCTGACGAACCGGCTCACCACTTCGCCGGTCTGCCTGGTCGGCGCCGAGCACGACTACAGCCCGCAGCTCGAGAAGCTCCTGCAGAAAGGCAAGGGGGGCGGACCCAAGCAGCGCCGCATCCTGGAGCTCAACCCCAAGCACGAGCTGCTGGAGAAGCTCAAGGCGCGCTTCGACCAGGCGGCAGACGACCCGGTGCTGGACCAGTACGCCCAGCTCCTGTTCGGCTACGGCGTGCTGTCCGAGGGCTCGGAGATGCCCGAGCCGGCGAAGTTCAACAAGGCGGTCGCGGAGCTCATGACGCGCGGGCTGTGATCAGCCCGAACCGGCGGTCCCGGCAATGGAAATCGCGGACGGCCTCGGCGAGGTCGTCCGCGCCGAAGTCGGGCCACATGCGCTCGGTGAAAACCAGCTCGGCGTAGGCGCACTCCCAGAGCAGAAAGTCCGACAGCCGCTTCTCGCCGCCGGTGCGGATCAGGAGGTCCACGTCCGGCAGCGGGTTCTCGCCGGCCAGCAGGTTGGAGAAGACCTCGCGGGAGGCTTCGCTGCCATTCAGATGGCTGGCAGCCCGCAGGATCGCGTCGCGGGCCGAGTAGTCGATGGCGATCCGCAGCAGGGCTTCCCTGCCCCCGGCCGTCACGGCCTCCGCCTGCTGGATGACCCGGACCAGCAGGGGCGGGAGGCGGTCCCGCCTCCCGATCACCCGGATGCGCACGCCGTCCTCGGCACAGCGCGCGGCCTCCTTGACCAGATAGCGGCGGAACAGGCGCATGAGCGCTCCGACCTCCTCGGGCGGGCGTTGCCAGTTGTCCGAGGAGAAGGCGAACAGGGTCAGCGTGCCGATCCCGAGGCCGCGGGCGGCTTCGACCGTCCGCCGCACCGCCTCGGCCCCCGCGACGTGCCCGGCCGTGCGCGGCCGGCCCTTTGAAGTTGCCCAGCGGCCGTTACCGTCCATGATGATGGCGACGTGCAAATTGCTTTGCCTCATAAAGTGGATGGGCACAAAAAAATCACGCTTCGCGCGTGGCGTGGATGATGGCCTCCATGTGGTCCAGGTAACGCTGGAGCGCCTGGCGGCCGGGGTTGGTGAGCCGGTACTCGGTCTTGGGCATGCGGCCCTCGAAGTACTTCGCGCAGGTGACGTAGCCGGCCTCCTCCAGCTTGCGGGCGTGTACGCTGAGGTTGCCGTCGGTCGTCTGCAGGAGCTTCTTGAGGTCGTTGAAGCTCAGGTGGTCGTTGACGGCCAGGGCGCTGACGATGCCCAGGCGCATGCGCTCGTGGATCAGGCGGTCGAGGTCGAGCGCGGTCCGCGGGACCGGCTCGGAGTCCGCCTGATGCGCGTGATGCGCCTCATGGGTATTACGGGGCCCGACGGGACCCATGGGGCCTCCTTCCTCGTCCCCACCCGGATCGACTGCGTGCCGCCGCTTAGCCACCGAGCCGCCTCGCGATCCAGATCCCGAAGAGGACGTGCAGCCCGCCGAAGCCGGCTGCCATGAATGCATTCCCCCAGGCTGCGGGAGCTGCCAGGGCCGCCGCTCCCAGGCCCATGAAGGCCAATCCCATGAGCGGCACGATCCGCACCGAGAAGGCGCCGCCGGTCACCACGCCCGTGCCGTAGAGCAGCAGCCAGACCCCGGGGAGCACGCCGAAGGCGCCCTGGCCGACCAGGACGAGGGTCAGCAGCGCGCCGGCGGCGAGCGGAGGGAACAGGGCGAAGACGAACCGCTGGACCGGCCGGGTGAAGAGGTCGTTGCGGGTCTGGCGCGCTTTCCAGGCGCTGGTGCCGGCCAGGATCAGGACGGCGACGACCGCGTCCAGGAGCCAGGCCACGATCCAGCCCGGGAAGCCGCCCTGGCGGGAGGCGATCCAGGCGGTGGCCAGCGCGGAGAGCCCGACCGCCACCGTGCCCAGGCCCGACACGTCGGTGAAGCACGCCGCCCCTTCCATGGTCTCCCGGATGAAGCGGAGGTTGTCCATGGCCCGCAGGTGAAGCGGTTCGGGGGGAGGCACGGAGCGGAGGCGTTGCGGATCGGCCACGAGCTGAATGTACTCCTGAGGGAAGGAAGCGTCAAGTACTTTGCAAGACAAAGGACATACAGGACCTCAAGGACCAAAAGGACTCCGGAGGCTTGTCGTTTACGTCCTTTACGTCCTTTACGTCCTTTAGGTCCTTGAGGTCCTGTATGTCCTTTACGTCCTTGAGGTTCTCGGCTCCTGCGCCCGCTTCGCGAGCGCCGCGACCATGCCCACCATGCTCATGAGCCCCATGGACTTGCCCATCGAGAGCTCCTTGCCGAAGACCTGGTAGACGACGTCCTGGGGGACGGCGGCGACCTGGTCGAGCGGCTGGCCGGAGAGGTTGTCCTTGAGGATCACGGCCATGGCCTTGGCCGAAATCCCCTGGGGGTTCTCCACTGCAAAATGGAAATCCAGAAGACCGTCCGGACGTGGCCTGGCCCAGACGAAGGCCTCCGATTCGCAGGCCGGCACCCGGCTCTCCTCGGGGAAGGGACGGGTGGCGACCTCGGGCGCGACGTCCTGGAACTTCCCGGCGATGTCGATCAGGAGCTGGATGCGCTCGCTGCGGTCCGGGACCATGGAGAGCGCATCCAGCGTGTTGGCGAGCTTTTCGGGTATCTCCGGCATGTCCGGCATGCTACCTCTCGATGGGGACACCCACGAGGTTGCCCCACTCGGTCCAGCTCCCATCATAGTTCCGCACCTTCGGGTAGCCCAGGAGGTGGGTGAGCACGAACCAGGTGTGGCTGCTGCGCTCGCCGATCCGGCAGTAGACGATCACGTCGTCGTCCTTCTTGAGCTTCGCCTCGCCCTCGTAGAGGCCGCGCAGCTCCTCGGCGGTCTTGAAGGTGCCATCGTCCGGGTTGACCGCCCGCGCCCAGGGGATGTTGGCCGCGCCCGGGATGTGACCGCCACGCAGCGCGCCCTCGTTCGGGTACTCGGGCATGTGCAGCTTCTTGCCGGTGTACTCGTCCGGGCTGCGGACGTCGATCAGGCTGCCCTTGGAGTCCAGGTGCTTGAGCACCTCGTCGCGGAAGGCCCGGATCTTCTTGTCGTCGCGCTCGCGCGCCTGGTAATTGCTCTCGGAGTAGGTCGGCACGTCCGTGGTCATCGTCCGCCCCTCCTTGACCCACTTGATCCGCCCGCCGTCCATGATCTTGGCGTTCTCGTGCCCGAACAGGCGGAACACCCAGAGGGCGTAGGTCGCCCACCAGTTGTTCTTGTCGCCATAGAGGACGATGGTCGTGTCCGGCTGCACGCCGATCCGGCGCATCAGGCTCTGGAAGCCCTCGCGTCCCAGGTAGTCGCGGCGCAGCGGATCGTTCAGGTCGCGCGTCCAGTCCACCTCCACCGCGCCGGGGATGTGGCCGCTCGGATAGAGCAGCGGGTCCTCGTTGGACTCCACCAGGCGCACGGCGGGATCGTTCAGGTGATCGGCCACCCAGTCCGTCGAGACCAGGGCGTCCGGTCGGCTGTATCCACGGCTCTCGATTTCGCTCACGATCGCTCCTCCCAATTAGTTACCAACAATATCATGATCAACTCCCTAGGGCAGCCGAACGGTCCCCTCGCGACGCGTTCCTGTTATGTATCGCCTGACTCCATCCCAAACACTGCGCAGGATTTGACCGCCGCTGCTCACCAAGTGAGCAAACCACCGCTTGCGCGGGTCCTTGGAGGTTGTAGGATCTCTTCCAGATCATCTGTATCAAGGGTTGACTGGCGGGCACTGGAAGCCATGGTGGCTTTTCCGGATGACCGGCTGGAAATGGAGTCCCGATGTCTGGTAGCACTCTGCGCCGCACCGTCCTCTGTCTCGTGGTAGTCGCCCTTCTCCTGCCTCTGGCCAGCGCCTGGGCCGCCCCGGCCGGGAGCAGGGAGGGCGCACGCATCCAGCTCCCGGAGTGGAGCCGTATCCTGCTCGCGCCGCTGAGCGGCCTGATAGACCTGTTCCGCCCGGCCGCCGAGGCGTCGTCCATGCCTCCGGGCCAGAAGCCGGGCAACGACGGCCCCCCCGGTCCGGACCGGCGCGACGGCAGCGGCCTGGACCCGCACGGCAAGCCCTGACCGCTGGCACGGAGCACTTGCCAGGGTCTCCAAATGAGTGTATGACTCTATCTTTGCAGCAAGGATGAGCACGGAGGGTCGATCCATGACCGAGTGGCACCCCGACCGCGAGACGCTCGAGCGCTTCCTCGATGACGAGCTACCGGAGGAGCAGAGCCGTACCCTCCAGCGGCACATCTTCACCTGCTCGGGCTGCGAGCAGAACCTGATCGAAATCCTGCCGGCCCTGGCCTGCGCGGGTGGAGAGGACATGGACGTCCCTGGCTACCGGGCCCTGTTCCGCCAGGTTCTGCAGGAGGCGCGGCAGAGAGGCGCGCAACGGCGCGCGCTCCTGGCCCGCGAGCGCAAAGAGGCGAGGACACTCTGGCGCGAGGTCGCCAGCCTGGACCTCGCCGCATGGCGCGAGCTGGTGTGGGAGGATGCCCGCTTCCAGAGCTGGGGCTTCTTCGAGCTGCTCGTGGACAAGGCGCGCTGGATGGTCCTCGAGGACCCGCGCAAGGCCGAGGAGATGATCCGCCTCTCCCTGGACGTGACCGAGCACCTGGATCCCGAGCGCTACGGTCCCGGCTCCGTCGAGTCGGCCAAGGCGCGCACCTGGGCCAGCCTGGGCAACGCCCTCCGCATCCTCGCCGACTTCCGCCAGGCCGAGCAGGCGTTCCGGCAGGCGGACTCCTATCTCCTCGCCGGCTGGCTCGACCCGCTCGACGAAGCCCTGCTCCTCGAGTACAAAGCCTCGCTGCGGCGCGCCCAGCGCCGCTTCGACGAGGCCCTGCAGATGCTCGATTCGGCCATCTCCCTCTACCGCGAGGTCAACGAGCCCCAGGGCCAGGGCCGCGCCCTGATGGGCAAGGGCCTGGTCCTGCGCTACGCCGACAATCCAGCGGCGGCGAGCGCCTGCTTCCGCGAGAGTCTCTTCCTTCTCGACGGCAGCGAGGAGCCCCGGCTCCTCGCCCTCAGCCAGGTCAACCTCATCGGCTGCCTGGTCGACAGCGGCCGCTCCGCGGAGGCCGCGGCGCTGATCCCCGAGTCCATCAAGCTCATCGAGGAGGTCGGCAAGCGCTGCGACCTCCTCCATCTGCGATGGATGGAGGGGCTCGCCGCCATGAACCTGGGCCAGAACGACAAGGCCGAGCGCATCTTCATCGAACTGATCGGAGCCTTCACCGAGGACCGCCTCCCCTACAACGTGGCCCTGGTCGCCCTGGACCTGTCCGGCGTCTACGCCCGGCAGGGCCGTACCGCGGATGTCAAGCACCTGGCCTCCAGGATGCTGCCGATCTTCAGGTCCTGCGAGGTGCACCGCGAGGCCCTCGCCGCCCTGATCGTCTTCCAGAAGGCGGCGGAGATGGAGCAGCTCAGCGTCGGCCTCGTGGACGAGGTCACCACCTTCCTCCAGCGCGTGCAGAGGAACCCGGACCTGCGCTTCCGCGAAAACGACTGAAAAAACGAAGGGCCCGGCCGCACGGCCGAGCCCTCTTCCTTCCGGGTTCCTTCTCTTAGAAGCGGGTCGTGCCACCCGTGCCGGCCGAGCCGAGGTCGAGCCGCCGATGCCCCCTTCAATCCCCTTTGCCGACCAGGCTGACCGTGCTGGCCTGCGGACCCTCGATTCCCTGCTCTTCGACGAAACGGACGTCGGAGCCGACCGCGAGGCTCTCGAAGCCTTCGACCACGGAGTTGCGGTGGAAGTAGACCTCGCGGCCGTCGGGGGCCTCGACGAAACCGAACCCCTCCTCCGGGAAGAGGCGGACCACCCGGCCCTGCGGAGGCCCGGCGGGGGTCTTCACCTCGCCCCGGCGGCGGCGCGAGAACTCCTCGACCTGACGCTCGGCGGCGTCGAAGGCGTCCCGGATCGCCATGTTGAGGTCCTCCGCCTCCTTGTCGGCGACCAGCTCGGAGCCGGGGACCGTGATGTCCACGCGCACCCGGTAGGGGCCGCCTTCGTTGTGATGGTTGCTGGGCCGCTCGACGGCGATGCGGCAGCTGGTGATCCGATCGAAATGCCGTTCCAGCTTGGTGGCCCGCTTCCGCAAATCGGCTTCCAGAGCCGGCGAGAGAGTGATCCGTCGAGTCGAAAGCTCCAGAGGAACCTGCATGTCTCACACCTCCTTGCGTCCAGGCCGGCCACTTGCCGGCCGATCCTGGATGTCGAGCGCAAAGGGCGTGCCAGTGCTAGTGGCCCCCACCCGCGTACTTCTTCTCCCCCGCCTCGACCCTGAGGGCCAGCCGGTTCTGGGAGGGCGGCAGCGGGCAGGTGGCGAAGGCCGTGAAGGCGCAGGGCGGGTTGTAGGCCAGGTTGAAATCGACGAAGACCTTGCCGTCCTTGACCGGGCCGGTCTCCAGGAAGCGGCCGGCGCCGTAGGTCTCCTTGCCGTTGGTCTGGTCGGCGAAGATCAGGGAGAGCCCCTCTTTCGGGTCGCCGAGGGCATCCAGACGGTGGGTCTTGCCCTGCCAGTCGAAGACCACCGCGCCGGGCGCGGGCGAGTCGGTCACCTGGCCGAGGATGTTCGGAATCCCGATCGTCTTGGGCGGATCGTAGGGCTCGAAGCGGGCCTCGACCCGCCAGGACGGCTGGACCGGCCAGGTGTCCAGGCCGTGAAAGGCGGCGAGAGCCGCGCTCTTCTTGTCCTTGACCCGCACTCCGACCTTGTCACCCCTCTGGATGACGTAGAAGCTCACCGAGCCCATCTCCAGCACCGTGGGCTCGCCCTCGGCGTCGGAAACCAGCTCCCGGGCAGTGACCGGCTCGCCGCCGCTGGTCACCTTCGCTCCCGGCTCCACCCGCACGGAGACTTTGTCCCCCTTGCGCACGAGCACGCCTGCCAGCTTCGGGGACTTGCCCTCGGGCAGCACCACCTTGGCCTCGGGATCGCTGCCGAAGCGGTTCTCCCCTTCGTCGAGCCAGGCCAGGCCGATGAGCGTGAACCAGCCGTCTTCACTCTTCAAGCCCTCGACGCGCTCCTTGCGGAAGGTCTCGACCTCCTGACGCCAGGCCGTATCGTCCGCGAGGGCCGGGAATGAAAGTCCGAGGATCAGAGCGAGCACGGTGAAGCTGCGGTTCATGGATATCTCCTTCCGAGAAGGAAACCGGGCCGGTCCCGCGGTTGTTCCCCCAGAGACAAAGGTGCCCCGATCCATCCTGGACGAGCCGGGCCGTAACCTCGACCCCCGTTTTGCCGTATTGCTCGGGTGACGGCCTCGTGCCTCAAGAAAGGACCCCTGTTTTATGCTGAAGATCCGCGATCTCGTGAAGGTCTACCCGGGCCCGGTGACGGCCCTCCAGGGCATCAGCCTCGACGTGCCGACGGGAATGTTCGGCCTGCTCGGCCCGAACGGCGCGGGCAAGACGACGCTGATGCGGATCCTCGCCGGCCTGCTGGAGCCCACTTCCGGCCAGGTCTCGCTGGACGACACCGACGTGCTGGCGAAGCCCGAGTGGCTCTGGGAGCGGCTCGGCTACCTCCCCCAGGACTTCGGCTTCTACCCCCACCTGACCGGCGAGCAGATGCTCGTCTACCTCCTTGAGCTCAAGGGGGTCGAGGCCCCCGGCGGGCTCAAGAAGCTCGCGGCCGAGCTGCTCGACCGGGTCAATCTGACCTACGCCGCGAAGCGGAAGGTCCGCGCCTACTCGGGCGGCATGCGCCAGCGCCTCGGCATCGCCCAGGCGATCTCGGGCGATCCCCGCCTGATCATCGTGGACGAGCCCACCGCCGGCCTCGACCCCGAGGAGCGCCTCCGCTTCTACCGCCTCCTGGCCGAGCTGGCCGCCGACCGCATCGTCGTCCTCTCGACCCACATCGTCGAGGACGTGGCCGTGCTCTGCCCGCGGTTCGCGGTCATCCGGAAAGGCCGCCTGGTGGCCGAGACCTCGCCCAGCGAAGCCCGCGCGGCCATCACCGGCAGGATCTTCGAGGGCCGCGTCGCCGCCGACGAGCTGGACGAGATCCGGCGGCGCCTGCGCGTCACCCAGGCCATCCTCGTCGAGGGCAAGAACCGGGTGCGGATCTACGAGCCCGCGGGCCAGGCGCCGGCCGGGTTCGAGCCGGTCCCCGCCACCCTGGAGGATGCCTACCTCCTGCTGATGCAGGACCAGGCGCTCTCCCCCCGGGAAGAGGCGCCGCTCGAAACCGTCAACGGTTGATCTCCATTGGTGATCCCATGACGGCCCGAGCCCGCACCGTCTTCGTTCAGGAGCTCGCGCACACCCTGCGCCGCCCGCTCTTCTGGTTCCTGGTCTTCCTCGTCCTCCTGATGAGCTGGGGGATGTCGACCGGCGACGTCCAGATCGCCTCAGGCGACTCGAGCGTCGGAGGGACGAAGGCCTGGCTGACCTCGGAGTTCAGCTTCGCTTTCATCCTGCTGGCGCTGGTGACCCTGCTCTACTCCTTCTTCCTCTCGATCGCCTCGGGCATGGCGGTGATCCGGGACGACGAATTCCGCATGGGGGAGATGCTGCACGCCACGCCCCTGCGGCCGGGCGAGTACGTCTGGGGGAAGTTCCTCGCCATCCTCGCCGCCTTCCTCGCGGTGCTCGGCCTGCACATCCTCTTCACGGTCTTCTTCAATCACGTGGTGCCGAACCCGGAGGCGGCGGAGATCCGCGGGCCGCTCGATCTCATGAACTACCTGCGGCCGGCCGTGGTCTTCGCGCTGCCGACCCTGGTCTTCTTCGCCGGCATCTCCTTCTATCTCGGAGAGCGCTGGCGCCGCCCCATGAGCGTCTTCCTCTTTCCGGTGGCGGTGTTCCTGTTCTGCGGCTTCTTCCTCTGGGAATGGAGCCCCACCTGGCTCGACCCGCGGATCAACCGGGCGCTCATGCT
>DASUNJ010000818.1:0-3807 GCA_036277235.1 Thermoanaerobaculia bacterium
GCGGTGCCTGTCCGGCAGCCGGGTGGCGGCGGCCAGCAGCGCCAGGGGACGCGGCCCGGCCAGGCAGGACGGCACCTCTTCGATCTCGATTCCCAACAACCGGCCGAGAGCGTGCGGCAGGCGCGCGTCGAGCTCCCGCTCCCAGCGTTCGAAGATGGCGCGGCCCCAGGCGCGGTCGAGCCGACCGCGCAGGCGTTCGAGGCGGCCTGGACCTGGAGCGGCCGGCTGGGCGATCCTCTCGCCGAGGTTGGCAAGGCGCTTGAGCAGCGCGGGCTGGCGCCCCTCGTCCACCTGCTCCAGACGGGATTCGATCGCCTCGATCTCCCGCTGCAGCTTACCGCTGTCGGGGAAATCGCTCCCCAGGCAGCGTGCCACCTGGGCCTCGGGATCGTCGAGGACGGCGGCCAGGCGGCGGAGCGCCGGGTGCAGCTTCGGCGGGTAGCGCCGCAGCCAGTCCGGCTCGGCGGCTTGTCCTAGAGTGGGCAGGGGCAGCTCTCCCGCGGCCTCGATCAGCGCGGATTTCGTGCCGCAGGCCACCAGCCGGGCCAGTTGGCCGGTGACGATGGACTCGCGCACGAAGTCTCCCAGCTCTCCCGAGCTGAGCGGCCCGAGGATGGCTTCCGGCCATTCGCTCGGAGGCAGCTCCGCGTTCTCTTCCTGCTCGGCCAGCGCCTTGAGCACGTCCGCGTAGCGCTCCGGACGGTCCCGGCAGAGCCGCAGCGCGAGGTCGTTCGAGCGCCGGGAGACGTAGGTCTCGATGCGGCCGCCCTTGAGCAGCGAGTCGAAGAGCCGCGCCGCCAGGGCCGGATCGCCGGCCTGGAAGAAGAGCTCGGTCGCCTTGGCCGCGGCACCCATCGCGAGCCCGCCATGCTGAGCGGCTACGGTCGCCAGGTGGTCGTAGGCCTCCAGGATCGCGCGCCGCGGCGGCTCGCGGTCCAGGATCTCGTCCTCGACCTCGCCCTCGTACGCGGCGGTCACGATCCAGGGCTGCACCAGCACGGCGTCCGGCACGGGCTTGCGGCGCAGATAGCGCTCGAAGCCGGCGAGGAGGGCGGTGATCCGGGCCTCCGGCGTGCCCGTGTGGTACCCCAGGGAGCTCCAATGGGTGAACATCCGCGTCCGCCCTGGAGCGGGGACGAGCGCCAGGACCCGCAGCAGGGCGGGCAGGCGGCGGGGAGCGGGCTCCTCGGTCATCCGGCGCAGCGCGAGGAAGAGGTCCTCGACCGTGAGACCGCGCGGAGTCGACTCGCTCTGCGCCTCCAGCCGAGCGCGGAGGCCGCGCCGGCTCCCCACACCGTAGGAGACCAGCTCTCGCGCTTCGCGCAGCAGGAGCGGGATCTCGTCCCACCAGAGCGCCCAGCTCGCGAGGAACTGGAACGGAGCGGCCATCTCGAAAAGGAGGAGAGCCTGCTGCCGGGTGCGCCGGCTCCGCTGCGCGAGCTCCTCGCACCAGGAGGCCAGGCCCGGGCCCAGGCGCCCGGCCGGCAGCTCCTCGGGCAGCGGAGCCTTCGGCTTCGCTGCGATGGCGTCCTGGATCTGCCTGCAGAACCTCTCGCCCAGTTCCAGGGAGATGTCCCAGGCGCGCTCGTCGAAGAGGCAGGAGGCGAGCGCGTCCACGCGCTTTTTTCCATGGTCGGCCGCGAGCTGCAGCAGGCGGAGCATCACCAGCAGGGCCGGCTGTTCACCGAGACGCGTCGTAAGCACGCCGTAGCCGGCGGACCAGTCCCGGGCGAGGCCGAGGACCGTCCGCTCCCGGGCCGGATCGCCGGCATGGACCCAGGAGAGGACCTCCGAGAGGGAATCGGTGGGGGGCAGCGGCCGGCCGTGGTGCACCGCCCCCTTGAGCAGCTCGATACGGCGTTCGATGGAGTCGAGCCAGGTGTCGGGATCGTCCGCGAGGCGCGGCAGCCCCGGCGCGAGCTCGGTCCGGAGCTTGTTGAGCACCCAGGTCGCCCGGCTGAGGTGACGGCCTTCGACGCGGATCTCTTGCGCGGGGGCCTGCGGCGGTACGGACATCCAGCGCACCTGCCCGTCCGCATCCGGCAGGGGGGCCAGGGGGAATCCCTCGAGCCAGGCGAGGTCCTTGGCGTGCAGCATCCGGGCTCGCGCCGCGATCGTGCTCTTCGAAGTGGCCTTGCGGGATTCCAGGTGCATGGGTCAGAGCCTCGGGCGGAGTGCGGTAGCATACTCTTCCTCAGCAGAACCCGGCAGCCGGGCATTGGCCGGAGGAGGTGCGCAATGCGCTCGTTCGTCGTGGTCGCCGCCCTGATCGCGTCCCTCCCGGCTGCCGCCGGTCCTGAGCCCGTGCGCCCGGCCTCCGTCCGCGTGGTCGCCCAGACCGGCGCCGAGACCTCCTCGATCTCGTTCAGCCGCGACGGCCGGTACGTCGTCACCTCGGCGAACGGGTTCACCGGCGGGAGCAGCCGGCTGTGGGACGCGGCCAGCGGCCGGCTCCGGCAGGTCTTTCCCGGCGGGGTGGCGGCAATCAGCCCGGACGGCGCCGTTCTCGCCACCGGCGGCCTGCGCCAGAGGGTCCGGCTCTGGGACACGGCCACAGGAGAGCTCCGGCACGACCTGGGCGGCGACCTGATCTCAGCGCTCGCCTTCACCCCCGACGGCTCCCGGGTGGCGGTCAGCAGCCAAATGGGAGGGCAGGGGGTCCGGGTGTGGGACGTCGGCACCGGACGCCTGCGGCATCAGTGCGGGAGCGAAACCTGGGCGACGAGCCTCCAGGTGAGCCCGGACGGGGCCTTCCTGCTCGGCGCGGGCTCGGGAGGGAGGCTCGAGGTCTGGGACCTCGGGACCTGCAGGTCCCGGCACACTCTTTCCGCCCATCCGGAATGGACCGAGGAGCTGGCGGTGAGCCGCGACGGCTCGCTGGTGGCCACCGCCGGCCGCGAGGGCGGGGTCCGCCTCTGGGAGCCCGCGTCCGGCCGGCTGATCCGCACGCTGGCCGGCGGGGAAGGGAAGCGCACGGCCGTGGCCGTGAGCGCGGACGGCAGGCTCGTGGCCGCCCCGGGCACGCCCGGCCGGGTGACAGTCTGGGACCGCGACGGCCAGGTCGTGCGGGAGCTCGCGTCCGGCGGTGCGGACCGGCTCCACGCCGTGGCCGTGTCTCCCGACGGCGGGCACGTGATCGCCGCGGGCCGGGAGACGTTCGTCTGGGACGCCGCGGACGGTCGGCTGCTGCACGCCATGCCCGGCAACATCTTCGCGGTCGGCCCGGACGGGCTCTCCCTCGCCGTGGGCGCCTCTCGCGGGTGCATGCAGATCGTCGACCTCGCGAGTGGGGAGAAGCGGACGACCCTGTGCGGGCGCAGCGAGCCTGCCTTCGGGGTTGCGGTCACTCCGGACGGGCGCTCCCTCCTGGCCAGCGAATGGAACGTGACCCACCACTGGGACCTGGCCGCGGGCGGGCCGCCGGGCCGGCTCGGCGGAACCTACAGCGTGAATTCCGCGGCGGCCGCGGGCAGCGTGGTGGTGACCGCCGGCGAGGTCTGGGACCGCTCGGCCGGGAAGCGCCTGCGCCGGCTCGAACGGCGCGCCACGGCCTTCGCCGTCAGCCCTGACGGGGCCTGGATTGCCACCGGCGGCGGCGATGGCACCGTCCAGGTCTCGGAGGCGGCGGGCGGCCGTTTGCGCGCCACGCTGCGCGGACCCGCCTCGCCCGTCCATCGGGTCGCCTTCAGCCCGGACCTCTCCTACGTGGCGGTGGCGACCGAGGAAGGGAGGTTGTCGCTCTGGAGCCTGGACGGCGAGCTCCTTCATACCTTCTCTCTCGGTGGACCCCCCGAGCTCGGAGGGCTC
>DASUNJ010000819.1:0-2942 GCA_036277235.1 Thermoanaerobaculia bacterium
CGGCCGAGCGTCGGGATGACCGCGTCCATCTCCTGAGCCGCCGTGCGTTCGATCGCGGGATGAAGGCGGGCGAGGGACTCGCGATCCACGGCCGGGCGAGCCGGAGCCCGCCAGCCGGCCAGTACGGCGCCCGGGGAGAACGAGCGGTCGAAGAGCACACCCGCAAGGGCCCAGAAGCCTAGCCATTGCCGGCCGTAGCCGCGGGCGATCAGGAGCCCCAACTCGCGCCGGTCCAACTCGAACCGGATCTCCTCCGGCACCGGACCGGACAGCAGCGCGGGCTCCGAGTAGAGGAAAAGGCCCTCCCTCTGCGCCTGCCGGCCGAGATCGAGGAGAGCGGCGGCGAGCCCCAGCCGTGGCTCGAGGCCCAAGGCCCTTACCAGGGGCGCGGGCGCGACCCCGCCGGCCGGCGCGACGAGCCAGGTCGGGTAGCGCCGGTCCCCGGGGCCAGGCAGCAGGAAGGGGGAGTCGAAATCGACCCGGCCGAGGCTCGCCACGGCCAGGTCGGTCCGCTGCGTGCAGCCGAGGTGCAGGACCTCCAGGGAGTGCCGCAGGAGCTCCGGCCAGGTGGCGGGATCGCGGAGCCACGGCTCCAGCCGCCGGTCGTACCAAGCCACGTAGCCCTCGCCCTGCGCCAGGCGGGCCAGGTCCGCGGGGGTCCCGGCCTCCACCCGCTCGGCGATGCGCCCGCCCTCGATGCGGAGCAGGACATGCGCGCTCACGGCCGGTCCTCCCGCGGCGGACGCAGCAGCACTCCCGGCACTGCCCAGAGCCGCCCCAGGGTCTCCAGCAGGGCCGCTTGCCGCCCGCCCACGCCGCTCGCCAGCCGGCAGCCGGCCAGCACCAGCGTCGTGGCCCACCAGCGCGCCCGGTCGGCGAACCCCGGCCGCGGCCAGCGGCGGCGCCAGACGAACCAGCCATTGCGGACGACCATGACACCGTAGCGGAAGGCGTCGGGCCTCCCGGCCGGAGCGTGCTCGTGCCGCAGCCGGGCGCACGTGCAGAGCAGCACCGGCCCGAGACCGGCGACGCGGGTGCAGAAGTCCAGGTCCTCGTACAGGCCGTAGCCCTCGAAGTAGGGGGAGAAGCGGAGCGACTCGAACACCCGACGGCGCCACGCCATGGCACAGCCGAGCACGGACTCGACCGGATGATCCTCCCCGTCCGGCGGCAGGAAGCCGACGGGCCGGCCATGGCCGCAGGGGGGCATCCAGCCGGGAGACAGGGCGGGGGCGAGCCCGAGGATGCGGCGCAGGCGCCAGCGCAGATCCTCCCGGCGCTCCCAGCCGGCGAAGCGGTAGGCGGAGAGCGGCGACTCCCCCTCTCCGGCCGGGCGCCAGGCCACCCCCTCGACGAAACCGCCGACCCCCACAGCCCCGGGGTGACGGGCGAAGCAGGCCAGGAGCTGTTCGCAGTAGTTCGGAGCCGGCACCGCATCGTCGTCCAGGAAGGCGATCACCTCTCCGCTCGCCCGCGCCACGCCGTAGTTGCGTTGGCGAGTGAGGCCGCGGTGCTCCGGCGGAGGCTTCTCGTAGCGCAGGCCCCGCAGGGGGGCCAGGGACCGCACCAGCGCCTCGGTTTCGCCGCCGGGGGAGGCGTCCACCACCAGGATCTCGTCCGGTCGCCGGGTCTGGCCGCGGAGCGCCTCCAGCAAGGCGGCCACAGCGGCCGGCCGCCGGTAGGTGCAAATGATCAGGGAAAGCTCAGCCGGGCCAGCCATAGGTCATGCACTCGACGCCGTAGCTGACCGTCTCGCAGCCGTAGCCGGAGGCGCGGAAGAAGGCCTCCACGGCCGGGAACGTCGGCCCGCCGTCCACTTGGTGATAGGAGGCAACCGCGAAGCAGGGGCGAAGCTTCCGGATGGAGGCTTCCGCACCGCGCAACGCGTGCACCTCCGCCCCCTCGACATCCATCTTCACGAAGTCCAGGCGCGGCAGGGACAGGCTCCCCACGATCGCGTCCAGGGTGGTGGTGCGCCTCGGCTCCGCGGCCTGACCCGCCGGCGACCAGAAGACGGAGGAGGCCACGTTGCCCTGCGGGAAGAAGCCGACCTCGGTCACCTCGCTCCAGAGCGGCTCCTCGATCACATCCACCCGCAGCCCGGAGTTGAGGGCGAGATTGCGCCGCAGGCCGTGCAGGTTCCCGGCGTCGGGCTCCACCGCGACCACACGGCCGCCGGGACCGACCCGGGATGCGAACCAGAGCGCGTAGAGGCCGTGGAACGCGCCCGCGTCCACGACCACCTGGCCCGGCGACGGTGCCTGCCGCCGCAGGTAGCGGCGCAGTCCCTCGACCAGCTCGAAGGGATGGTCCCAGGTCTTCAGCTCCTGCCCCTGGAAGGTGGTGGCGTAGACGCCATCCCTCAGCGAGAAGCGCGCAGGCGCGCAGCGCCGGTTGTAGAGCGCAACCCGGAGCCGGTTCCGGAGCCCTTCGGGCAACCGCCACCAGACCTTCCCGAGACCGCTCATGCGGCCACCCGCTCCACCAGTCGGGCCAGCGACTCCACCTGCTGGCGGGGGGAGAAGCGCTCCCGAAGTGCCGCGGATGGCGCTCGGGCTTCCAGCTCCCCGCGAGACCAGTCGCGGTGGATGCACGCCAGGGTATCCGCCACGGCAGCCGGATCGCCCAGGGGGGACACGTACCCCCAGCCCTCCTCAATCAGATCCCGGGCCGTGCTCTCCGGTGCACAGAGGGACCAGATCGGCCGGCCCGCGGCCAAGTAGTTGACCACCTTGGTCAGGAGGAGCGGCCGGTCCGCCTCGCACTCCAGATCCAGGAGCACATCAGCTTCGGCAAGGGACCGGGCCAGAGCCTCTTCGTCCTCCTCCAGAACGATTTGGGCCGGCAAGCCGTCCGCGTAGCTCTCGGCAAACGGCGTGGGCCGGGCCAGGTGGAAGGTGATCTCCAGATCCTCGCAGACCGCGGGAAGCCGGGCGAGCGCC